>DASSFA010000001.1:0-13814 GCA_035694895.1 Rhodanobacteraceae bacterium
GGCCAAAGCGGCAGGGTGGGGTGCTCGCGCTTCAGTGCATCCGCTTGCGCGCGCGACAGCACCGGATTCTTGAAGAAGCTGCCGGCATTCGGGATCAGCGCCGGATCGGGCAACTTGCGCGTGCGCAGCCGCACCACGGCTTCGGCCACCTGCGCGAAGGCAGGCGTGCCATGCACGCGCATCGCGGCGAGCTCCTCGCGCACGCCGGCGTAATCCAGCACCGGTTCGCGCTGCTTGGGCAGGTCGAGTTCCAGCGAAGTGATGAACCAGCGGTCAGGCTCTCGTTTGAAGCGCGAATCGCGGTAGGCGAAACCGCAGCCGGTCTTGTCGAAAATCGTGGAGCGGCGTTCGCGCAGGTCGAACGCCTCGACCGCGTGCACGAACGCTTCCAGCTCCACGCCGTACGCGCCGATGTTCTGCACCGGTGCGGCGCCCGCCGTGCCCGGGATCAGGCTCAGGTTTTCCAGCCCGCACAACCCGTGCGCGAGCGACCAGCGCACCACGTCGTTCCAATGTTCGCCCGCGGCGACGCGCACGCGTGCGGAACGTCCGTCTTCACCGACGATTTCGATGCCGCGGGTCCTGGGGGTGACAACCAGGCCGCCGAAGTCGCCGGTGAACAACACGTTGCTGCCTTCGCCGAGCACCAGCGTGCGCATGCCGCGCACGGCCGGCCAGTCGAGCAGCTTCGCCAGCGCGTTCGTGTCGAGCACTTCCGCCAGCAGCGACGCGCGCGCATCCACCCGCAGCGTGTTGCGGGAGCGCAAGCTGGCGTCCTCGCGGAGCGTGTAGCCGCCGAGATCCACCGGCGCGGATTCAATCGCCATGGCCGCTTTCACGCCGGCGCAACGCGTCCACGCATTCGGTGATCAGCCGCGGCCCGCGGTAGACCATGCCGGTGTAGATCTGCACCAGCACCGCGCCGGCAGCGAGTTTCTCGGCGGCGTTGGCGCCGGAAAGGATGCCGCCCACGCCGATCAGGGGGATTTTTCCATCCAGCCGTTGCGCCATGCCGCGCAGCACTTCGGTGGAAAGCTCGAAGAGCGGCTTGCCGGAGAGCCCGCCCGCCTCGCTCGCCAGCGGCTCACCTGCGATCGCGGAGCGGTCGATCGTGGTGTTGGTGCAGATCAGCCCGTCCACGCCGGCATCCAGCACCGCGCGAGCGATCGCGTCCATCTGCACGTCGTCCAGGTCCGGTGCGATTTTCAACAGCAGGGGCTTGCGCTCCCCGTGTTGCGCCGCGAGCTGCTCCTGTTTCTCGCGCAGGGTGCCGAGCAGCCGCGGCAATTCGTCCGCGCCCTGCAGCTCACGCAAGCCCTTCGTATTGGGCGAGGAGATGTTGACGGTGACGTAGGACGCCAACGGGTACACGCGCTCGAGGCAATAAAGGTAATCGTCCACCGCGCGCTCGTTCGGCGTGGCGGCGTTCTTGCCGATGTTGATGCCGAGCACGCCGCGCCAGTTTGCGGCCTGCACGTTGCGCAGCAGCGCGTCGACGCCGTCGTTGTTGAAGCCGAGCCGGTTGATGACCGCCTCGCGCCCGGGCAGGCGGAACATGCGTGGGCGCGGGTTGCCCGGCTGCGGCCTCGGCGTGACCGTGCCGATCTCGATGAAGCCGAAGCCGAGCGCGCCGAGCGCGTCGAGGTGTTCGCCGTTCTTGTCTAGGCCGGCCGCGAGACCGACCGGATTCGGAAACTCGATCCCGAACGCGCGAACCGGAAGATCTTCCGGTGGTGGCGGCGCCGCGAAGCGCATCAGGTTGCTGCGCTGCGCCACGCCAAGGCCGTACAGCGTCCAGTGGTGCGCGGCTTCCGCGTCCAGTGCGAACAGCAGGGGGCGGATCTTGTCGTACATGGCTATCCGTTGAGGCCCTGGCCGCCATCCACGCACAGTGTCTGGCCGGTGATCCAGCCCGCGCAAGGTGAAGCAAGGAACAGGGCGGCCTGCGCCACGTCCTCCGGCGTGCCGTAACGGCCGAACGGGATGCTCGCGAGCACCGCGGCATGGCGCGTGGGATCCTCTTGCCGGATGCGATCCCACACGCCACCCGCGAACTCGATCGAGCCCGGCGCGATGGCGTTGACGCGGATGCGGTGCTCGGCGAGCTCCAGCGCCTGCGAGGTGGTGTAATGGCTGAGCGCCGCCTTCATCGCCGCGTAGGGCGGGCCGCTGCGACGCGGATGGAACGCCGCGATCGAGCTGGTGTGCAGGATGCTGGCGTTCGGCGATTGCTTCAGGTACGGCAACGCGACACGCGAGGCGCGCACGGCGGCCATCAGGTCGATATTGAAGTTGGCGAGCCACGCCGCGTCGGTCTCCTCGAAGCCGTAGCCGGTCGCGTTGTTGACCAGCACATCGAGGCCGCCCGCTGCCCTGGCCGCAGCCGCGATCCAGTTTTCGATGTCGTCGGCGTTCGCAAGATCGCAGCATTGCGTGTGCAGCCGGTCCGCGAGCGCGCCGGCATCCTTGCGCAACCGGTCCAGGCCTTCCTGCCCGCGCGCACAGGCCGAAACCCGCGCGCCGGCTTCCAGGAATTCCAGCGCGATCGCGCGCCCGATTCCGCGGCTGCCGCCGGCGATGGCGATGCGGTATCCGGTGAAATCGAAGGGCGTCGTCATCGCGCGAGCACTCATGGTGGGAGAGCGGCTTGCAAAGCGTCACGAGCGAAGGCAGATTGCGCGTCGCCGCCGCAGCGCAGGAACCTGAGTGTACACGTCAGTACATGAGGACTCCGAGCACCGCCGGCGCGCGACATGGTCATTGAATCTGGCCGAGCGCAGCAGCTTTTTGCAGCCACTCAAAGGTCGAATTTGATGCCTTGTGCCAATGGCAAAGCATCCGACCAGTTGATCGTGTTGGTCTGCCGGCGCATGTAGACCTTCCACGCGTCGGAGCCGGATTCGCGGCCGCCGCCGGTTTCCTTTTCGCCGCCGAACGCGCCGCCGATCTCGGCACCCGAGGTGCCGATGTTGACGTTGGCAATGCCGCAGTCGGAACCCGCCGCGGAGAGGAAGCGCTCGGAGGATTTCACGCTGTTGGTGAATATCGCCGAGGACAGGCCCTGCGGCACGGCGTTCTGCATCGCGATCGCCTCGTCCAGCGTATCGAACGGCATCACGTACAGGATCGGCGCGAAGGTTTCGGTCTGCACCACCGGGTTGTCGTTGCGCACGCCGCTGATGATCGTGGGCTGCACGAAGTTGCCTTTGCCGTCGAGCGTGGCGCCGCCGGCTTCGACCTTGCCACCCGCGGCCTTTGCCTTCTCGACCGCATCCTTGAATCGCTGCACCGCGGCGGCGTCGATCAGCGGACCCATCAAGGTTTCCGGCCTGGTCGGATCGCCGATCTTCTTTTCCACCTGCGCATACGCGTTGCGCAACTTGCCGAGCACGTCATCGAAGATGGACTGGTGCACGAACAGGCGCCGCGTGGTGGTGCAGCGCTGGCCGGCGGTGCCGACCGCGCCGAACACGATCGCGGGAATCGCCAGCTTCAGGTCCGCGCTCTGGTCGACGATGATCGCGTTGTTGCCGCCGAGCTCAAGCAGCGGACGGCCCATGCGCTGCGCCACGCGCGCGCCGACCTCGCGGCCGACCGCGGTCGAACCGGTGAAGCTGACCAGCGCGATGCGGTGGTCGTCCACGAACTTCTTCGACAGCTCCGTGCCCGCGTCGTTGAACAGGAAGAAGATGTCCGGGAAGCCGCCGCGCTTGAGCGCTTCGTTGCAGATCTGCATGGAGGCGATCGCCGAGAGCGGCGTCTTCGGCGAGGGCTTCCAGATCGAGATGTTGCCGCACACCGCGGCGATGAAGGCGTTCCAGCTCCACACCGCGACCGGGAAGTTGAATGCGCTGATGATGCCGACCAGGCCCAGCGGGTGCCATTGCTCGTACATGCGATGGCCGGGGCGCTCAGAGTGCATCGAAAGGCCGTACAACTGGCGCGACAGGCCGACCGCGAAGTCGGCGATGTCGATCATCTCCTGCACTTCGCCGTCGCCTTCGGGCTTGATCTTGCCCATCTCCAGCGCGACCAGCGAGCCCAGCGCATCCTTGCGCGCGCGCAGCGCCTCCGCGCACAGGCGCACGGCCTCGCCACGGCGCGGCGCCGGCGTGTTGCGCCAGGTTTCGAACGCGACCTGCGCGCGAGTCACGATGGTTTCGTAATCCTGTGCGCTCGATGCATGCACTTTCGCGAGCACTTCGTTGCTGGCCGGATTGAGCGACTCGATCGTGCCGTCGCCGGTGGTCTTCGACCACTCGTTGTGGCCGAGGTACGTGCCGGAATGGCTTTCGCCCAATCCGAGGGCTTGCAGGATGGCGTGGGACATGGGGTCTCCTGATGGGCCACGCGCAAAGCGCGCGGCGCGACAAATCGGGGGATTCTACCAGCCCGGGAAGAAGGCGGCCGACGCGATCCGAACGTGCGACCACGTCTACGGGAAGCTGACGGCCAGCCCTCAACGCACCGCCTGCGAAATCCGTAGAACCTCGGGCCGGATTTTTTTGATCTGTTTGCCTGGAGGAATGCGGCCCCGACACGCCGAACGTGCGACCACGTCTACGGGAAGCTGACGGCCAGCCCTCAACGCACCGCCTGCGAAATCCGTAGAACCTCGGGCCGGATTTTTTTGATCTGTTTGCTTGGAGCAATGCGGCCCCGACACGATTCGAACGTGCGACCTTCCCCTTAGGAGGGGGACGCTCTATCCAACTGAGCTACGGGGCCATGCGTGCGGAATTTTGACACGGAACCATCCGTGGTGTGGCTTCCGTTCGCCATCCATGGCTCACCGGCCCGGCTCGCGCGCGATGCCATTCAAGGCATCGCGCAAGCGCTCGCCGTGCCACCAACTGAGCTACGGGGCCCGGCACGATTGTAATGCGAAGCATGCCCCACACGCATTTTCATCACATGTCCTCAACAGCACGCACACAATGATTGGCCCGCGTCCAATCCACTGCCAAGGAGGGTTCAGTCATGCCACGCGGCGACAAATCCAGCTACACCGCCAAGCAGAAGCGCAAGGCCGAACACATCGAGCAAAGTTACGAGCAACGCGGCGTATCCAGGGATGAGGCCGAGGAGCGCGCCTGGCGCACGGTCAACAAGCAGGACAAGGGCGGCAGGAAATCCGCCGAAACCAGGAAGCGCGCCGCCGCGAAGAAGTCACCGGGCCGCAAGAGCGCGAAGAAAACCGGGGGCAAGCACGCGGGCAAATCCTCCGCGCGCAAGGGGAGTGGCCGCAGGAGCAGCGCGGGCAGCAAGAGTCGCACCGGCAGGAAATCTTCTTCCGCCAGCAGGTCATCGTCCCGACAATCCGCGTCGGGCCGCAAGTCGGCGTCGAAGCGGTCCGGCGCTTCGCGCAAGCGCGCAAGCGGCGCGCGCAAGGGCGGCGGCGCAATGGTCAGGCGCGGGGCGGCGAAAGTCGGCGCGAGGAGAACCGGCCGCAGGCGCGCGAGCGCCCGCAAGGGTTCGCGCTCGCGAGCCTAGCTGCGCGACCGGGCTATGCGATGTACTCGATCCGGGCGCGTGATTTTCGAGGAAGCCCGTGATGCATGAGATGTTCACCCTGGGCGTTCCGGCGTGGGAACTGGTGTGCCGCGCAGCCATCGTCTATGTGGCGCTGCTGGTATTCATCAGGATTTCCGGCAAGCGCACGGTCGGCGAACTGAGCATCTTCGACCTGATCGTGGTGATCGTGCTCGGCAGCGCGGTGCGCACCGCGCTGCTCGGCGACGACCAGTCGGTGCCCGGCGGATTGCTGGTGGTGGCCACGTTGCTGTTCCTCGACTTCATCAGCGCCTACCTGGTCGCACGCTCCAGGAAGATGGAGCGATTGCTCGACGGCAAGCCGGTGCTGATCGCGCGCGATGGCGTGGTGTTCCATGACGTGCTGAAGAGATGCAACGTTCCGGCCGGCACGTTCGAGGGCGTGTTGCGCAAGCACGACATGAAGACGGAACAGATAGGCCAGGCGATCCTCGAGGCCAACGGCAGCATCACGCTCTGCAAAAGGGAATGAAGACCAACTTCCACCGCCGGCGAACCGGGCGTGAGCCGGTCCTTCAACGTATCCGGAACGCTGCCGCATGAGTGACGCGACCCCGCGCCCAGGCGCCAGACGAGGCAAGGCACGGGTCAGGCCACCGCTCTGGCGCAAGTTGAGCGCAGGACTGATCACCGGCGCAGCCGATGACGATCCCAGCGGCATCGCGACCTATTCGCAAGTCGGTGCCGCCTACGGTTACGGCACGTTGTGGAGCGTGCTGGTCGCGTTGCCGCTGATGATCGCGGTGCAGGAAATCAGCGCGCGGATAGGGCGCGTGACCGGCGCCGGCGTGGGCGCGAACATCCGCAAGTATTACGCGCACTGGCTTGCCTACACGCTGGTCGCGGGACTGGTGGTCGCGAACATCATCAACCTGGGTGCGGACATCGGCGCGATGGGTGCCGCGCTGAAACTGCTGATCGGCGGCCCGGCGCTGGCCTATACCGCGGCATTCGCGGTGCTGTCGCTGGTGCTGCAGGTCTATGTCCCGTTCTCGTGGTACTCGCCGTTCCTGAAAACGTTGACCCTCAGCCTGTTTGCCTATGTCGCGACCCTGTTCGCGCTCAAGGTGCCGTGGCTCGACGTGGGGAAAGGCGTGTTCATGCCGCACGTGACGGTGAGCGCCAAGTACGCGGTGGCGATCGTGGCGGTGCTGGGCACGACGATCAGCCCTTATCTGTTTTTCTGGCAGGCCGCGCAGGAGGTGGAGGAGCTGCGCGAGCCGGACAACGACCGCGAGCCGCTCAAGCGCACCCCGTCGCAAGGTGCGGATGCACTGCAACGGATCCGGATCGACACGGTTTCCGGCATGGTGTTTTCCGAGGTGGTGGCGTTCTCCATCATCCTCACGGCAGCCGTGGTGCTGCACGCGCACGGCAAGACCGATATCGCGTCTTCGGCGCAAGCCGCGGAAGCGTTGCGGCCGCTGGCCGGGCCGTTCGCCTTCGCGCTGTTCGCCGCGGGCATCGTCGGCACCGGCCTGCTTGCTGTGCCCGTACTGGCCGGATCCGCCGCGTACGGCACGGCCGATGCGTTCGGCAAACCGTGCGGGCTGGCGCGCAAACCGCGCAACGCCAAGTTGTTCTACTCGGTGCTCGTCATCGCCATCCTGATCGGCATGGGACTGAACTTCACTTCCATCGATCCGATCAGGGCGCTGTACTGGAGCGCGGTGATCAATGGCGTGGCCGCCGTACCGATCCTGGTCGCGATCATGCTGCTCGGCGGAAATCCGCGCGCGATGGGTGAATTCGTCTTGTCGGGCTGGCTGAAGGCGCTTGGGTGGCTCGCGACAGCGGTGATGGCCGCGGCCGCCGTCATCATGTTCGCCACCTGGGGCAAATGATTCCAGGCGTGTCGGCGGCGGCCACTCGCATTGACTTCGTCGCGACGGCCGCGGACTAAACTCCAACGATCCCGCACGCGCCGGCGAGGAAAGTTCAATGAGCAGGCAAGCCAAGGCAACGCTGGCCAGACAGCGCAAGATCCAGTCCGAAACCGATCGCGCCGATCGCCGGCGCGGTGCACGCAAGGCCGCAGGTTCGGGCAAGCCGCGCAAGAGCGCGAAAACCATCCGCCGCGATTATCCGCGCAACCCGCTGCCGGAGCAGCACCAGCAGAAACCCGGCGTGGAGCGCGAACTGCAACCGCGTCCGGAATACCTCGCGCCCGATTACGAAGGCAGCGGCAAGCTCGCCGACATGACCGCGCTGATCACCGGTGCGGATTCCGGCATCGGCCGCGCGGTGGCGGTGCTCTTCGCGCGCGAAGGCGCGGACGTCGCCGTGGTCTATCTCAGCTCCGACGAAGATGCGCAGGAGACCAGGTCCGCGGTCGAGGACGAAGGCCGTCGTTGCATGCTGATCAAGGGCGACGTCACCGATCCGGCCTTCTGCGAGTCGGCGGTGGAGCAGGTGGTGGACGAGTTCGGCAAGCTCTCGATCCTGGTCAACAACGCCGCGTTCCAGAGCCATGCCGAAAAGCTGGAGGACATCTCCGAGGAACATTTCGACGAGACGCTGCATACCAATCTCTACGGCTATTTCCACATGGCCAAGGCCGCCTTGCCGCACCTGCACGAAGGCGACAGCATCATCAATACCGGTTCGGAAACCGGTTTGTTCGGCAATCCGCACCTGCTGGATTACTCGATGACCAAGGGCGGCATCCACGCCTTCACCAAATCGCTGGCCGCCAATCTCGTCGACAAGGGCATCCGCGTGAACGCGGTGGCGCCGGGTCCCGTGTGGACGCCGCTGAATCCCGCCGACCAGCCGCCTGAAAAGGTCAAGGAGTTCGGCAGCAAAAGCGCGATGGGCCGGCCCGCGCAACCGGAGGAAGTCGCGCCGGCTTACGTGTTCCTGGCCGCGCCGGTGTGCGCGAGTTACATCAGCGGCGCGATCTTGCCTGTATTGGGTGGACCGACTGGATAGTTCAGCAACACGCGCCGTTGGATTTTCGTCGTTCCCGCGCAAGCGGGAATCCAGCGACTTCGGTTTTTTGAACAAAGACACTGGATTCCGGCTTTCGCCTGAATGACGAGCGGCCAATGTCCGAACCTCACCCCGAACGCGCCGCCAATCTCAACGACGCCGAACGCAGCGAAGTCGAGCACCGCAAGCCGCCGCGCGCGGCGGTGCTGCACGAGGTGGTGGGCAAGATCGGCGAGGAGGAACTGGATCGCAACACGTCCTCGCTGGCGTGGTCGGGTTTCGCAGCCGGCCTGTCCATGGGCTTCTCGATGGTGGCGAGCGGCGCGCTGCGGGCCCACCTTCCAGATTCGCCGATCGGCCATTTCATCGCCGATGCGGGCTACAGCGCCGGCTTCGTGATCGTGATCCTGGCGCGCCAGCAACTGTTCACCGAGAACACGCTCACCGCGGTGTTGCCGCTGATGAGCGCGCCCAGCCTGGATACCTTTGCGCGCGTGCTGCGGCTGTGGGGCATCGTGTTGCTGTGCAACTTGATCGGCATCGTCGCGTTCGCCTGCGGCGTCGCGTATCTCCCCCTGTTCAGTGCGCCGATGGATCACGCTTTCGTCCAGATGGGCGGCACCATCATGGGTTATTCGGTGCTGGCGATGTTTGTGAAGGCGATCCTGGGCGGCTGGCTGATCGCGATGATGGTGTGGCTGATGGCGGCGGTGGATGCCGCACGGCTGTGGATCATCATCGGACTCACCTGGCTGATCGCGCTGGCCGGCCTGGTGCACGTGGTCGGGTCGGCGGGCGAGGTATTCTTCCTTGCGTTCCGCAACCAGATCACCTGGTTGCAGGCACTGGGCCAGTTCGTGGGACCGACGCTGGCCGGCAACATCGTGGGGGGCAGCCTGATCTTCGCGTTGATCAGCCATGCGCAAGTGCGCAGCGAGATCTGAAGGGATGCATTCCACGCGGGTGCTATAGTCATTGCGTCGCATGGAAGCGGTCGCGGAGGGCAGGGAAGCTTATGCTCGCGGCAATCGTTGCGTGGTGCCTGGCCTTTGCGGGTTACCTGCTGTTCGCGGGCCAGTTCAGTGCCCATGAATTCGCGACCGCGGCGGTATTGGCCGGCGGCGCCGTGCTCTGGACGTTCCTGATCCGGCGCT
This sequence comes from Rhodanobacteraceae bacterium, assembly GCA_035694895.1. Classification (GTDB taxonomy): domain Bacteria; phylum Pseudomonadota; class Gammaproteobacteria; order Xanthomonadales; family Rhodanobacteraceae; genus 66-474. The sequence continues at coordinate 9,639 of DASSFA010000001.1, forward strand.
GCGCGCCGCGGCGCTTCGCGTTGTCGCGGCGGGATGCGTTCGCGTGGTTGAGCGCGATCGGCGCGGCGGGTCCGTCGACGCTGCGCGTGTTCTGCGTCCTGGCGCGCGTTGCCGCATTGGGCGGCTCGCCGGGTCGCGGGAGCGTCGTACCCTTCCTGCGCGGTGCGGAAGACGATCCGCGCGATCGCGCGCGCCGCGCCAATGCGGTGCTCGCCGCTTCGCTGGCGCCGGACAGCTTCGTGGTACGCCTGCAGCAGGACGACGCGCTGATCCACACCATCCTGTCGCCACGCTCGCGCAGCGCAAGGTGGCTGACATGAGCGCCTGGCTGATCGCGGCGCTGGCGCTGCTGCCGGTGCTCGTTGCCGGCGTCGTGTGCGCCGGTCATGGCCCGGTCGCGCGGCGGCTGGTCGCGATCCAGTTCGCCACCTCGGTTTCGGTACTGTTGCTGATCGTGCTGGACTTCGCTTTCGACCAGTCGTCATCGATGGATCTCGCGTTGACGCTGGCGCTGCTCAGCCTGCCGGGCACGCTGCTGCTGGTGCTGTTCCAGGAGCGCTGGCTGTGAAGATCGCGATCGACGCGCTGCTCGCATTCGCCGTGCTGATGACGTGGGCCGGCGCGCTCGCGTTCCTGCGCCTGCGCACGAATTTCGAGCGCCTGCACGCGATCACCTTCGTGAACCTCGCCGCCGGTGCCGCGATCACGATCGCCGCCGTGCTGCACGACGGCCTGAGCGGGCGCACGTTCAAGTGCATCTTCACCCTCTTCGTGATCGCGAGCGTGGGCGCGCTGCTGAGCCATGCGACTTCGCGTGCGCTGCACCTGCGTGAGGGAGAGCGGCGGTGAGCTGGGCCGTCGGCGCGCTGCTGGGCCTGTCCGCGCTGGCGGGTTTGCTGGTGGTGCTGTCGCGCGATCCGCGCCGGCAGGTATACGCGTTGTGCGCCAACGGGCTGGTGCTGTCGTTGCTGTTCTTCGCGTTGCAGGCGCCGGACGTGGCGCTTTCCGAAATCGCGATCGGCACGGTGGTGACGCCGCTGCTGTTCCTGGTGACGTTGGCGGCGGCCGCGATGAACAGGGCGCGGCGATGAACACGCCTGCGCGCATCCTGCTGCTGGCGATCGCGCTGGTGGTGCTGGCGCCCGCTGCGGCCAGCCTGATCCTCGCGATGCCGGCGTTCGGCCATCCACTCTCGCACTACGGTATGGCGGTCAACGCGCTCGCCCCACACCTGCGCAACGTTTCCAACATGGTGGCTGCGGTGAACTTCGACATCCGCGGCATCGACACGCTGGGTGAGGAATGCATGCTGCTGGCCGCGGTCACCGGAACGGTGATGTTGCTGCGCGGGCATCGCGGCGAGGGCATGGGCGAGCACGCCGGCGGCGTGCCCGGCCGCAAGCAGGCGCCGCGCAGCGATGCCACCGTGCTGCTCTGCCGGTTCATGGCGACCGCGTTGTTCCTGTTCGGCATCTACATGGTGCTGCACGGTACGGTCACGCCCGGCGGCGGTTTCCAGGGCGGCGTGATCGCCGCTTCCAGTTTCATGCTGCTGTATCTGGGCGAAGGCTATGCGGCGTGGCGACGCATCGTGCGCGGACCGGTGCTGGACGTGCTGGAAGGCTCGGGCGCGCTGGCCTACGCGCTGGCCGCGGCCTTGCCGCTGGCCGGCGGATACGCCGCGTTGCAGAACGTGCTGCCGCTGGGCACATGGAAGGATCTGTTCTCCGGCGGATTGATGGTCGCGGTGAACTACGCGGTGGCGTTCGCGGTGATCGGCGGCTTCGGCATGCTGCTGCTCGAATTCATGGAAGAAACGCGCGCGCCGGAAAACGATCCGGTGCCGGACGAGGAGAACGAATGAACATTCTCGCCTGGTGCGTCGCCGCGTGGCTGTTCGGCATCGGCGTGTACGGCATCGTGACCTCGCGGCATTACGTGCACCTGATCGGCTGCCTGTCGGTGTGCCAGTCGGCGACCTACGTCCTGCTGCTCGGCATCGGCTTCCGCTGGCATGCGGGACCACCGATCTTCTACGACCATCCGCCCGGCACGCCGGCCGTGGATCCGGTGGTACAGGCGCTGGTGCTGACCGACATTGTGGTCGGCGCCACGGTGACGGCATTGCTGCTGGCGATCGCGCTGCAGATGCAGAAGCGCCGGGGCACGCTGGATCCGCAGCATCTCCGGCCGTTTCGCCAGCAGAAGTGAGTCCCGTCCAGCTATTGCCGGTCGCAGTGCTGCTGCCGCTCGGCCTGGCCGCGCTGCTGCTTGCGGTCGCGCATTGGCTGCCGCCGCGCGTTGCGGATGCCGCATCGGTGCTTGCGTCGCTGATTCTGGTCGCGCTGTGCGGGTGGCTCGCGGTGCAGGCGCTTCACGGCCCAGTCGTGCATTGGTTCGGCGGCTGGACGCCCGTGGCGTCCGGGCGTCCGGGCGTGGTGCTCGGGATCGGGTTCTCCGCCGACCCGATGAGCGCCATCATCGCCGCGTTCTGCGCGCTGCTGTTCGCCTTGAGCTTCATTTTCGCGTGGGGCTACTTCGACAAGATCCACGCGCATTTCCACGTGCTGATGCTGCTGTTCATGGCGGCGATGATCGGCTTCTGCCTCACCCGCGACCTGTTCAACCTGTTCGTGTGGTTCGAACTGATGAGCATCGCCGCGTTCGCGCTGACGGCGTATCCGCTCGGCAGCAGCGCGCTGGAAGGCGCGCTCAATTTCACCGTCACCAACGCGCTGGCGAGCTTCCTGATGCTCGCCGGCGTCGGCCTGCTGTACGCGCGCACCGGTAGCCTGGATTTCCTGGCCATGGCGAAGGCGATCGCACGCATTGCGCCCGATCCGGTGATCGCCGGCGGCTTCGTGCTGGTCGCGACGGCGCTGTTGACCAAGGCGGCAATCGTGCCCTTCCACATGTGGCTGGCGGATGCGCACGCGGTGGCGCCGACGCCGGTATCGGTGATCTTCTCCGGCATCATGGTTGGCTTGGGCCTCTTCGGGATATTGAAACTCACGACGCAGGTGTTCGCCGCGGACGCGCAGGTGATGGCGCTGGTGCACGAAGGATTGTTCGCGCTCGGGATCGCCACCGCCCTGACCGGCGGACTGATGGCCTGGGCGCAACGGCATTTGAAGCGCCTGCTCGCGTTCTCCACCATTTCGCACCTTGGAATCATGCTCACCGCCGTCGCCGCGGTGAGCGCCACCGGCACGACCGGCCTGCTGCTTTATCTCATCGGCCATGGCCTGGTGAAAGGCGCGCTGTTCATGATCGCCGGCATCCTGCTGGCGCGGCGCGATTCGGTGGATGAACTCGCGCTCTATCGCGAAGGGCGCGCGCTCTGGCCCGTCGGCGTGGTCATGGCTGTAGCGGGATTGCTGCTTGGCGGATTGCCGGCCGGATCGCTCTACGCTGCCAGCGACCTGATCCACGAGAGCGCGCATTCGGTGGCAGTGATGTTCGTGCTGGTTTTCGCTGCCTCGCTCACCGGCGCGGCGGTATTGCGCGCGGCCTGTCGCATCTTCGCCGGCTGGAGCGGCACGCCGGGCGTGGAAGTCACGGCGCCCACCGAACGCGGCCGCGAGCAGCCGGACCGTCCGCTGTGGCTGATGCTGCTGCCGTGCGCGCTGATGATCGGCGTCGCCGTGCTGCCGGTGGACAGCGTGGCGCCCTTCGCGGGCCGCGCGGCGGCGCTGTTGCTCCGACCGAATGGACAGGCGCCGATCGTGATCGCATCCGACCACGTGACCCTCGGCTCGTTCTTCGCGCTCGCCATGACGCTGGCGATCCTGGCCGGCGCGCTGATGCGCGAGCGCCCGACCGGCCGCATCGCCCGCCGGGCGGCGCGCACGGAACGGCTGCCGTTCGATGCGCTGCAATTCCTGCATAGCGGTCTGGTGACCGACTACGTGGCGTGGATGGCGGTTGGCGTGGCGCTGCTCGCGGGTTTCCTGGGCTTGCGCTGATGCGGAGGTCGGCGAACGCTGCGGGCGCCGATCCAGAACAGATGCTGACCGGCACGCAACGGGCGAAGTCACTTCCGTGTTCGATCGCGCGACACTGCGCGCCACCACGGACTGCACGGAGCCCACGATGAACCGCACGCGGATGATGGTCACGATGAGCCTGGCTTGCGCCTTGTTCGCCCTTGGCAGCGCCACTGCCGGTTCATTGCGC
>DASSFA010000002.1:0-3289 GCA_035694895.1 Rhodanobacteraceae bacterium
ATCTCGGCGCTGCTCGAGATCGCCGGCGCCTTCGCCAGGCAGAAGCCGGAGCGCAGCGTGCTGTTCATTGCCGACACGCTGGAGGAATCCGGCCTGCTCGGTTCGCTCTACTACACCATGCATCCGGTGTTCCCGCTGGACAAGACCGTCGCCGACATCAACATGGATGCGATGGACGTGATCGGTCCGACCAGGAACCTGCAGATCATCGGCAGCGGCCAGTCGCAACTGGAAGACATGCTTAAAAGCGCGCTGAAGAAACAAGGTCGCTACGCGAGCCCCGATGCCACGCCGGAGAACGGCTTCTATTTCCGCTCCGATCATTTCAGCTTTGCCAAGGCCGGCGTGCCCGCGCTGATGACGCAGACCGGCAACGACAAGGTGAAAGGCGGCACCGCGGCCGGCAATGCCGCGCTGGCCGATTACACCGCGCACCGCTACCACACGCCACAGGACAACTTCGATCCGAAGTGGGACTTCTCGGGCGTGGCCGAGGACGCGCAGGCGCTGTACGAAGTCGGCCATGAACTCGCCGACAGCCAGCAATGGCCGCAGTGGTACAAGGACAGCGAGTTCCGCGCGAAGCGGCAAAAGGAGATGGGGCACTGATGCACCACTCCCGCCTGTGCTCGATGCAGATCGACTGCAACGTCTCCGATATCGACGAGGCGGCCCGCTTCTGGGCCGCCGCGCTCGGCCGGCCGGTGGACATGGATCACCCGGGCAGCCGCGACAAGTACCGGCAGCTCGCGACGCTGCCGGATGAGCCGATGGTGCAGCTCCAGCGCGTCGAACACGAAAGCCGCGTGCACCTGGACATCGAGACCGACGATATCGAGGCGGAAGTCGCGCGCCTGGAAAAGATCGGTGCGACGGTGTTCAAGCGATTTGAGCGTTGGGTGGTGATGCAGGCGCCGACCGGCCAGCGGTTCTGCGTCGTGCGCGTGCAGCGGCCTGGGTTTGCCGAGAACGCGAACCGGTGGGACTAGTGGGCGTGTTGCCGCGCAGGGGCGTAACCGCCGGATCGCAATGGCGGACCGCCCCTGCGGCGCTGATCCGCCCTGGATGCCAAGGTCGCGCGCAGGCGCGCTCCTACACCCACTCCTTCGCCTTCAAGTATTCCGGGAGTCTTGCCTCCGCACTGCCGGTCTCCGGCACATAGCCGTATTCGTAACGAACCCGCGGCGGCAGCGACATCAGGATGGATTCGGCGCGGCCGCCGGTCTGCAGGCCGAACAGCGTGCCGCGGTCGTAGACCAGGTTGAATTCCACGTAGCGGCCGCGGCGGTAGAGCTGGAATTCGCGCTCGCGTTCGCCGTGCGGCGTGTCCTTGCGGCGCGCAACGATCGGCAGGTATGCGTCCAGGAATCCTTCGCCCACCGCTTGCAGATAAGCGAAGCACTTCTCGAAATCCCACGCGTTCAGGTCGTCGAAGAACAGGCCGCCGATGCCACGTGTTTCGTTGCGGTGACGGATGAAGAAATACTCGTCGCACCACTTCTTGTATTTCGGATAGACGTCGTCGCCGAACGGTGCGCACAGGTTCCGCGCGACCGTGTGCCAGTGCACGCAGTCCTCGTCGAACGGATAGAACGGCGTCAGGTCGAAGCCGCCGCCGAACCACCACACCGGTTCGGCGTCGGACTTGCGCGCCTCGAAGAAGCGCACGTTCATGTGCGCGGTCGGCACGTAGGGATTGCGCGGATGGATCACCACCGAGACGCCGCTGGCCGTCCATGAGCGGCCGGCCAGCTCCGGCCGGTGCGCGCTGGCCGAAGGCGGCAGCGTGTCGCCGGACACCTTCGAATACCCGACGCCGGCCTGCTCGAACACCGCGCCGCCCTTCAGCACGCGGGTGCGACCGCCGCCCATGGATGATCTGGGAGTCGAAGACTGCCCTCCTTCGTCCCTCGCCCGCGCAGCGGGAGAGGGGGGGACCACTCGCGGAGCGAGTGGTGGGGTGAGGGCATCCTTGCGCATCCAGGCGTCCTCTTCAAAACGCGCGGTGCCGTCAGCCGATTCCAGCGCGGCGCACAGGCGATCCTGCAGGCCACGCAGGTAGTCGTCTACTTCCCGGATGTGTTCGTGCATGGCGAATCGACGGGTTTCAAATCCGTTCGCCCTGAGCGTAGGGGCGAAGCCCCGGAGTCGAAGGGCCAGTGCTTCGACTCCGCTCGCTGCGCGAGCTACGCTCAGCACGAACGGCTATTGCAGCAAGCTCATTGAGCCATCACGAGGCGGCTCTTGATATCGCTCACCAGGTTCTGGATCCAGCTTGCGTAGTTGGTGTGGATGTAACGCACGCCGTTCTTCACTTCGTATTTCAGATTGTTGCTGTCCACGTAATTGATCTGGATCTGCTGCGGCGTGTAGTGCACCGCGATGGTCACGCTGAAATCGCGCGGCGCGTAGGTCGCGTCCAGTTCGCCGGGCAGGCGCTTGACGATGGTCCAGTGGCGCGCCATCAGCGAATCGGCGATCGCGTCGGTGACCTTGGCCTGGCTTATGCCGGCCGGCACGTCGATCGGCGGCGGATCGGTCAGCGGCACCTGGCGGAAAGCCATCAATCCCAGCAGCAACGGCAGCAGCAGCACCAGATGGATGCGTTTCATGTTCTTCCCCTTGGTGTTGGACAAAACGACACGATGCAACCGCGCAAGCTTGGCAGCGCCGGGCGATTCGCTCAAGAGAGTGGGTTGGAAGCGTCGCGAGCGAAGGCAGATTGCGCGTCGCCGGAGCGCAGGAAGCGGAGTGTACACGTCAGTACATGAGCATTCCGAGCACCGCCGGCGCGCAAGATGCCGAGCGCAGCAGCTTCCAGCCCACTCTCATCACGTCACGCGCGCCAGCATGCGCCGGTTCCGGATCAGCCGCGCCCATGCCGTCCCGGTCTGCAGCCACATCAGGTAACCGGCTTCGAGCGCGATCCGCCGCGCCACTCGAAAGCTCCAGCGCAGGCGCGGTTCCGCCGCGCACACCCGCGCCGGAAAGCCGAGTGCGCGCGCCAGCGCGAGGCAGCGCGCGAGATGGTAGCGGCTGCTGACCAGGATCACGCGCGGCAGCGGCGTGCCCAGCAGCGAACGCGCGTGGCGCAGGTTCTCCAGCGAATCGGTCGAGGCCTGCTCCAGCGTGGCTTCCACCGCGGCCGGCAATCCGTGCGCGCGCAGCCATTGCAGGCCGGCGGCCGCTTCGCTGACCTGCGCGCCGGAAGCCCCGCCCAGCAACATCAGTTTCTGCGAAGGCTGGCGAACCAGGATCTCCAGCGCGCGCTGCAGGCGCGCGACGTAGT
>DASSFA010000003.1:0-3142 GCA_035694895.1 Rhodanobacteraceae bacterium
CTCTCGACCGGCAAGAACATCCACACGACGCGTGAGTGGATCATCCGCAACTCGCCCGTGCCAATCGGCACTGTGCCGATCTACCAGGCGCTGGAGAAGGTGGGCGGCGTCGCCGAGGACCTCACCTGGGAGCTGTTCCGCGACACCTTGATCGAGCAGGCCGAGCAGGGCGTGGACTATTTCACCATCCACGCCGGCGTGCGGCTCGCCTACGTGCCGCTGACCGCCAACCGCGTGACCGGCATCGTCTCGCGCGGCGGCTCGATCATGGCCAAGTGGTGCCTGGCGCATCACCGCGAATCGTTCCTTTACGAGCGCTTCGACGAAATCTGCGAAATCATGAGGGCCTACGATGTCGCCTTCTCGCTGGGCGACGGCCTGCGGCCGGGCTCGATCGCGGACGCCAACGACGAGGCGCAGTTCGCCGAACTGGACACGCTGGGCGAACTCACCCAGATCGCTTGGAAGCACGACGTGCAGGTGATGATCGAAGGCCCCGGCCACGTGCCGATGCAGTTGATCAAGGAGAACATGGATCGGCAGCTGGAGAAGTGCGGCGAAGCGCCGTTCTACACGCTCGGCCCGCTGACCACCGACATCGCGCCGGGCTACGACCACATCACCAGCGCCATCGGCGCGGCGATGATCGGCTGGTTCGGCACCGCGATGCTCTGCTACGTCACGCCGAAGGAACATCTCGGATTGCCCGACAAGCAGGACGTGCGCGACGGCATCGTCACCTACAAGATCGCCGCGCACGCGGCGGATCTGGCCAAGGGGCATCCGGGCGCGCAGGCTCGCGACAACGCATTGTCCAAGGCTCGCTTCGAATTCCGCTGGGAAGACCAGTTCAACCTGGGCCTGGACCCCGAGAAGGCGAAGGAATTCCACGACGAGACGCTGCCCAAGGAAGCGCACAAGTCCGCGCACTTCTGCTCGATGTGTGGTCCGAAGTTCTGCTCGATGAAGATCACCCAGGACGTGCGCGACTACGCGCGCGAACACGGCGTGGATGAAGCCGCGGCATTGACCGAAGGCATGGCCGAGAAGGCGCGCGAATTCCGCGACCACGGCGGCGATGTCTACCGGCCTACCTGATAGCCTGCATCGATCGGATTGATCAAAAGGATGCGTTGGAATCGATCGCAAGCGTGGCCGTACACTGGCCACTGACCCAAGGCTGGCACCAAACGAAAGGAGTCCGGAAATGGCCGCCAAATCCCAACCGTTCCTCACCGACATCCAGACCATCCGCGACCGCGCGCGCGAACACATCCGGCGCGGCGCGGTCACCGAAAGTTACACGCTGGACCGCGAGACGGTCTTGAAGCTGCTGAACGAGGCGCTGGCGACCGAGCTCGTCTGCGTGCTGCGCTACAAGGCGCATTACTTCCTCGCGTCGGGCATCAACGCCAAGAGCGTGGCGGCGGAGTTCCTGGAGCACGCCAACGAGGAACAAGGGCACGCGGACAGGATCGCCGAGCGGATCACCCAGCTCGACGGCAAGCCCAACTTCGCGCCGGACGGCCTGTCGGCGCGCAGCCACGCCGAGTTCGTGGTGCCCGACGATCTCGCCTCGATGATCGAGGAGAATCTTGTCGCCGAGCGCATCGCGATCGACAGCTATCGCGAGATCATCAACTACGTCGGCGATCGCGACACCACCACCAAGCGCCTGCTGGAAGAGGTGCTGGCGCAGGAAGAAGAGCACGCCGAGGACATGAAGACTCTGATGGAGGACTTCGGCAAGAAGGGCGAGCCGGCCGAACCCGGCCGCGGGCGCAACGGCGGCAGGCGCCACTGATCCAGCAGGGGCTCGAATCGCCGGCCGCAAGGTCGGCGATTTCGTTTGGGGTTCCGCTATCCTGCGCGCGATGAATGATCCCGCTTCGAACACGTCGCCCGTTTCGCGCAGCAGCGAATGGCCCTGGCTGGCGTTGTGGTTCGCGCTGCTGCTGCCCTTGGCGCTGCTGTTCCCGCCGATCCCGATCGACGAGACGCGCTACCTCACCGCCGCCTGGGAAATGTTCAACTCCGGGCAGTGGCTGGTACCGACCGTCAACGGCGCCTGGTATTCGGACAAGTCGCCTCTGCTGTTCTGGCTGATCGCCGGTGGCTGGAAGCTGGTCGGCGTGCACACCTGGGTGGCGCGCGTCGAAGCGCTGATCATCGCGCTGATCATGCTGCTGACGCTGCGCCGCCTGGCTTCGCGACTGCAAGTGGACACGCGCGGCGCGAATGCCGCGATGTGGCTGCTGGCCGGTTGCGCAGGATTCGCGCTGTTCGCCACCGCGATCATGTTCGACCTGCTGCTGGCGGCATGCGTGCTCGGCGCGCTGCACGCGCTGCTCGATCTCGACGAGCGCCACTACGCGCGCGGCATCGGCTGGCTGGGACTGATGCTGGGCCTGGGGATACTCGCCAAAGGCCCGGTGGTGCTGCTGCACGTCGCCGGCGCCGCCCTGCTTGCTCCGATGTGGAGCCGCAGCACGCGGGAAGCGCCGGCGCGCTGGTATCTGGCGCTGCTCGCGGGGATCCTGATCGGCATTGCGATCGCGCTGTGCTGGCTGCTGCCGGCGGCGTTGTACGGCGGTCCGAGCTACTGGCAGCCGCTGATCGCTAAGGTCACCGGCCGCCTGCACGAGAGCTTCGCGCATCGTCGCCCGTTCTGGTGGTACTTCCCGTTGATCCCCGTGCTGCTGGTGCCATGGGTGCTGACGTTGCGCGCGCCGGTCGCCGCGTGGCGCGAACTGCCGCGTGGGCGCATCGGACTGTTCCTGGCGTGCTGGTGGCTGCCGCCGCTCTTTGCGTTCTGCGCGATCAGCGGCAAGCAGATCCATTATCTCGCGCCGCTGCTGCCGGCCTGGGCGCTGAGCGGTGCGTGGCTGTTGCAGCAGGCGGGTGCGCGGTTGCGACCGGCGCTGTATGCATTGCTCGCATTGCTGGTCACGGCCGGATTGCTCTATCTGCCGTGGTGGGTCGCGCGCAGCTACGGCTACGCGCCGCAACCGTTGCTGATGCTGTTCGCGCTGGTTCCGTTCGTGATCGCGATCGGAACGTGGCGCGCCTGGGGTTTCGATGCCCGCTCGTTGGGCTTGGCAGCGACCGCGCTGGCTTCGGTGTCGCTGCTCGCTGGCGCGCT
>DASSFA010000004.1:0-4448 GCA_035694895.1 Rhodanobacteraceae bacterium
TGGCTTTATTTTCAGTGGCGATACTTTTATCTCCTGAACCTCATGCCAGCATGTCTGGCAACCATCCGTCAGCGCGGAGCGGCCTCGCTCTGCAAGCGTTCAATGAAGACCGACAGCGGCATGCTGCCGAGGTCCTCACCGTAACGTGCGCGCACGGAAACGGCACCCGACTCTTTCTCGCGGTCACCGACCACGAGCAGGTAGGGCACCTTGTGCAAGGTATGCTCGCGAATTTTATAGCCAATTTTCTCGTTGCGCAAATCGGCCCGGGCGCGGAAACCACGCTCGTTCAGGAGCTTGGCCATTTCATCGGCGTAATCGGCCTGGGCGTCGGTGATGTTCAGGACCACCGCCTGGGTGGGGCTGAGCCAGGCCGGGAAGTTGCCGGCGTGGTGCTCGATGAGGATGCCGATAAATCGCTCCATGGAACCGACGATGGCCCGGTGCAGCATTACCGGGTGGCGACGGGATGAGTCCTCTGCCACGTATTCGGCGCCCAGCCGCTGCGGCATCATGAAATCCACCTGCATGGTGCCGAGCTGCCAGGTGCGGCCGATGGCGTCCTTCAGGTGGTACTCGATCTTGGGCCCGTAGAAGGCGCCTTCGCCCGGCAACTCTTCCCATTCGGCGCCGCAGGCACGCAACGCATCGCGCAGGGCATCCTCGGCCTTGTCCCAGGTTTCGTCGGTCCCCAGCCGCGGCTCGGGTCGCAACGCCAGCTTTATGGCGACATCGGTGAAGCCGAAATGGCGATAAACCGCCAACGCCTGCTCGTGGAACGCCGTCACTTCCGATTCGATCTGCTCCTCGGTGCAGAAGATGTGGCCGTCGTCCTGGGTGAAGGCGCGCACGCGCATGATCCCGTGCAGCGCGCCGGAAGGCTCGTTGCGGGTGCAGGAACCGAATTCGCCGTAGCGGATCGGCAGGTCGCGATAGCTGTGCAGGCCGTCGTTGTAGACCTGCACGTGGCCCGGGCAGTTCATCGGCTTCACCGCGTAGGTGCGCTTCTCCGACTCGGTGAAGAACATGTTGTCCTTGTAGTTGTCCCAGTGGCCGGATTTCTTCCACAGCGAGACATCCAGGATCGAAGGACAGCGCACTTCCTGGTAGCCCGACGCGCGATACACGCCGCGCATGTACTGCTCGACCTGCTGCCAGATGATCCAGCCGTTCGGGTGCCAGAACACCATGCCCGGCGCTTCCTCCTGCTGGTGGAAGAGATCGAGCTGCCGGCCGATCTTGCGATGGTCGCGCTTCTCGGCTTCCTCCAGTTGCGTCAGGTACGCCTTGAGGTCCTTCTCGTTCAACCACGCGGTGCCGTAGATGCGCGAGAGCATCTCGTTGTTCGCGTCGCCGCGCCAGTAGGCGCCGGCGGTCTTCATCAGCTTGAAGGCCTTCAACTTGCCGGTGTCGGGCACGTGCGGGCCGCGGCACAAATCGGTGAACTCGCCCTGCGTGTAGAGGGACAGTTCCTCGTTGGCGGGAATCGATTCGATGATCTGCGCCTTGTATTCCTCGCCCATGTCGCGGAAGAACTTCGTCGCGTTGTCGCGCGACTTCACGCTGCGCGTGACCGGCTGCGCTTCGGCCGCGATCTTCTTCATCTCCGCCTCGATCACCGGCAGGTCTTCGGGCTTGAAAGGCTCCTTGCGCGCGAAGTCGTAATAGAAGCCGTTCTCGATGACCGGGCCGATGGTGACCTGCGTGCCCGGATACAACCGCTGCACCGCCTGCGCCAGCAGGTGCGCGGTCGAGTGACGGATCACCCCCAGCGCCTCGGGCGATTTCTCGGTGACGATCTCCACGCGCGCGTCGCGGTCCACGATACGCGAGAGGTCCACGAGCTTGCCGTCGATCTTGCCGGCGATCGCGGCCTTGGCGAGGCCCGCACCGATCGAGGCGGCGACGTCGCGCACGCTGGGTGGAGTGTCGAACGATTTGGTGCTGTTGTCCGGGAGAGTGATCGTGATCATGGCCGAGGGAAATCGAGATCAGAAGGTCTTGGCTTTGTCGTCATTCCGGAGCCGGCCGCAGGCCGGAACCCGGAATCCATTGTGATTTTCGCGAAGAGCAAAATGGATTCCGGCTTTCGCCGGAATGACGAGCACAAAAAAAGGACGCGAGGCGTCCCTTTTGGCGAGCCGCGCGGGTCCGGTCGAATTCAGGAGAACGTAGTGTCCATGTCGCACACTCGGCCGGCGTTTCCGCGGACCACCTTCTCGCAGCAGGATCAGACTTTGGAAATTAGCGCAGCATCGCCGGCGCGTCAACGCGCGGGGCTTACCGGTGCCGCCACCACAGCACCGCGACCAGCGCCACACCGGCCATCGCCGCTCCGCTCAAAACCGGATGCAGTGCCGCGCGCGTGTAGGCGCTGGGGCGGAGCGTGCGATCCTTCCACTCGCCGCGCACCTGGCCATCGTGGCCGGCCTGGTGCAGGTTGTCCTCGTGCGTGTACTTCGGCCCGTCGCGGAGCTGGCTCACGTACATGATCTTCTTCGTGATCCAGTCGGTCAGCCACGGCAATGGCTTGCTCAGGGCGCTGCTGACGCGGCTTGCGCCACCCACGTAAATGTCGCGACGCCGATGCGTCGCCGCGTAGAGGATCGCCAGCGCCGCCTCTTCCGGGTCGTACACCGGCGGCGGCAGCGTGGCTTCCTGCTCGAAATAGTTCTTGATGTGCTCGCGCAATGGCGTGCCCATCGCCCACGGCTTGATCAGCGTGACCGACACCGGCGCCTTCGCGTCCTGCAGTTCGATGCGAAGCGCCTCGGTGAACCCCTTCACCGCGTGCTTGCTGGCCGAGTACATGCCCTGCAGCGGAATCGAGACATCCGACTCCACGCTGCCGACGTTGATCAGCGCGCCGCCATTCGCCTTCAGGTGTTTCACCGCGACCAGCGAGCCGTTCACCACGCCCCAGAAATTGGTGTCCATCAGGCGGCGATGGTCCTCCTCGCTCACCTCTTCCAGCTTGCCGATGATGTCCACGCCGGCATCGTTGACCCAGGTGTCGAAGCCGCCGAAGCGCTCGAAGGCCGCCTGCGCGATCCGCTCCACTTCCTCGCGTTTTCCCACATCGGCGGCGACGTGGATGGCTTCGCCGCCGTGCTCGTCGATCTCGCGTTCGAGGTTCGAGAGCGCTCCGTCGTTGCGCGCGGCCAGCACCAGCTTCGCGCCATGCTTCGCGGCGGCGCGTGCCGTCGCCAACCCGATGCCGCTGGAGGCGCCGGTGATGACGATGGTTTGCCGGTGGAGGGGTTTGAGGTTCATGGTGATGTTTGGGGGTCAGCCCCCATCCTCCGGGCACCTTCCCCCGCAAGCGGGGGAAGGGAATCAAAGCGCCGCTTCCCGGGTCCCTGGTCCCGGGTCCCGCGCTCACGGATGCAGCACGACCTTGATCGCGCCGTCCTGCTTCTTCTGGAAGATCTCGTAGCCGTGCGGCGCCTGGTCCAGCGGAAGATGATGCGTCGCGAGATCCTCCGCGCCCAGCGGATCGTCGTCGTCCAGCAGCAGCGGCATCACTTCCGGTACCCAGCGCTTGACGTGCGCCTGGCCCATCCGGAACTGGATGCCCTTGTCGAACATCTTCATCATCGGCATCGGGTCGGTCTGGCCACCGTACACGCCGATCACCGAGATCGTGCCGCCGCGGCGCACCGTCTCGATCGCTGCGTCCAGGGCGGAAAGACGATCCACGCCCATCTTCGGGATGATCTTTTCCGACATCGCATCGGGCAGCAGGCCGGCGGATTTCTGCATCAGCTCCTGCACCGGCGCACCGTGCGCCTCCATGCCGACCGCGTCGATCACGCCGTCCGGCCCGCGCCCATCGGTCTGGTCGCGGATGTAGGCAGGGACGTCGTCCACCTTGCTCATGTCTATCGTCTCGACGCCGTGCCGGCGCGCCATCTGCAGACGCTCCGGCACGCTGTCTATGCCGAACACGCGCTCGATACCCTTGACCTTGGCGATGCGGCAGCACATCTGCCCGATCGGACCGAGTCCGAACACCGCGAGCGTTCCGCCTTTCGGAACATTGGCGTATTCGACCGCCTGCCATGAAGTCGGGATCACGTCGGAGAGGTAGAGGAAGCGCTCATCCGGTGGACCTTCGGGCACCTTGATCGGGCCGAACTGCGCCTGTGGCACGCGCAGGTACTCGGCCTGTGCGCCGGGCACTTCGCCGTAGAGCTTGGTGTAACCGAACAGCGCGGCGCCGTTGCCTTGCTCCTTGACCTGCGTGGTCTCGCATTGCGCGAACAGGCCGTGGCTGCACATCCAGCAATGCCCGCAGGAAATGTTGAACGGCACCACCACGCGGTCGCCGGGCTTGATGTTCTTCACCTCGGAGCCGACTTCCTCGACGATGCCCATCGGTTCGTGGCCGATGATGTCGCCCTCTTCCAGGAACATCGTCAGCACCGAATACAGGTGCAGGTCCGAGC
>DASSFA010000005.1:0-16631 GCA_035694895.1 Rhodanobacteraceae bacterium
CGTCAGCCTGCTCGGCAACCTCGGCGTGCGGCTGCTGGCGTATCTCACCTTCTTCGCCGGCGCGCTGCAGTTGGTCACCACCGCAATTCCGTCGCTGCACGAGCGCGTGATCAAGCTGCACCGCCTCCTGCCGATCGAGGCGATCGAAAGCTCGCACCTGCTGAGCGTGGTGACCGGCGTGCTGCTGCTGGGCCTTGCCCGCGGCATAGATGGCCGCCTGCGCGTGGCCTACCGGATGGTGCAGTGGCTGCTGTGGCTGTCGGCGATCCTCGCGCTGACCAAGGGCCTGCACTGGATCGAGGCCCTGTTCCTGGTCAGCCTGTCGGGCTTGTTGCGCACCCGGCGCGCGGATTTCGCGCGACAGGCGATGAGCGTCTCGTCCGCACGCAACTGGCAGTGGCTGATCGGGCTGCTGGTGGTGGTCGGATTGTTCTTTGCCCTCGGCGTCGCCGCGGTGATCGGCGACGACAGCTTCGATTTCTTCGCGGTCGGACCCGGCGAACACGCCTCCCGTCTGGCACGCGGCGCCACCGCGGCGCTGGTCGGGCTGGTGCTGTACCTGATCTGGCAGGCTTTCGCGGTACGGCGAACGCCCCTGCCGCTGCCCGAGCATGCGCAACTAGAACGCGCGCGCAAGGTTTACATGCAGCACGGCGGAGGCGAGTTCGCTCATCTCACCCTGATGGGCGACAAGCACCTGTTCTGGGCCGCGGATCATGCCGCCGTGATCGCCTACGGCACGATCCGCGACCGTCTGGTCGCGCTCGGAACACCGAGCGGGCCGGAGTCCGCGATCGAACGCGCGATCCTGGATTTCCGCCGCTTCGCCGATCACCAAGACCGCGTGCCGGTGTTCTACGAAGTGCTGGAGCCGGATCTGCACCGTTTCCACGATCTGGGCTTCGACCTGTTCAAGCTCGGCGAACTGGCGACCGTGCCGCTCGCGGAGTTCTCGCTTGCCGGGAAGCGCTGGGAGGACCTGCGCGCGGCGGTGAACCGGGCGCAGCGCGAGAAGTTGAGTTTCCAGATCGCCGAGCCTCCGTTCGACACCGCGCTGCTGGACGACCTGGAGCGCGTTTCGGAAGCGTGGCTTGCCGATCGCAATGCCGCCGAGAAGGGCTTTTCGCTCGGGCGTTTCGATCCGGATTACTTTTCATGGAGTCCGATTGCACTGGTGCGGCGCGAGCACGAGCTGGTCGCGTTCGCGAACATCCAGCCGCCGTACGGGCCGAACGGCACCGCCAGCGTGGATCTGATGCGGCAGACGCCGGATGCGCCCCGCGGCAGCATGGATTTCCTGTTCGCGCAGGTGATGCTGTGGGCGCAAGCCCGGGACCACGAGCGCTTCTCGCTCGGCATGGCGCCGCTTTCCAACGTCGGCGTGCATCCGTATGCGCGCATCAATGAACAACTCGCCGCGCTCGCGTTCCGCTACGGCAACCGGCTCTACAACTACCAGGGCCTGCGCCGCTACAAGGACAAGTTCAAGCCGGAATGGACCGGCGCGTACCTTGCGTACCCGCGCGGACTCTGGGTGCCGGGCCTGCTGCTGGACATCACCGCCCTTGTGGCGGGTGGTTACCGCAGGTTGATCTTCGGCTGAGCGGCGTCAGGTACCCCGGATCGCGCGATCCAGGCTGACCGGCCCACCGCCGGCCGAGGACAGATACAGGAACACGAAGCAGAACAGCACCGCCTCGCCGCCGTGGTTGAGGATCGGCCAGACATGATTGGCCGGGTAATGCGCCATGAAATAGGCGAAAGCCATCTCGCCCGAGAGGATGAAGGCGATCGGTCGCGTGAACAGGCCCAGCAGCACCAGGCCGCCGCCGAAGCATTCGAGCACGCCTGCCAGGCCCATCAGCGAGAACAGGTGCACGGTGTGGCCGCCGCCGGGGAATCCGAACAACTTTTCCATGCCGTGCTGCATGAACAGGAAGCCGGCAACCGCACGCAGAAGGCTCAGCAAAGGCGACGACCACCTGATCCAGAACGAACCCGAACCTGCCATTACTTTCTCTCCCGTATGCGCCGCGGCGGCGGGCGGAAGCTAGCAGATCAGAAGCGAGTCGTCAGCGGTGAATGTGAAACCGGAATGACGGTGTACTTGCAGTCGCTTCCGCTCACCGCTCACCCCACGTATTCGCATTCGGCCCCATCTTG
The DNA here is from genome assembly GCA_035694895.1 of Rhodanobacteraceae bacterium. Taxonomy (GTDB): domain Bacteria; phylum Pseudomonadota; class Gammaproteobacteria; order Xanthomonadales; family Rhodanobacteraceae; genus 66-474. The sequence continues at coordinate 2,164 of DASSFA010000005.1, forward strand.
CCGCCGCGCTGCGGGCGCACCACGCAGAAGCGCTGGCCGGTCGGCGCTTCCATCACCACCCAGGTCCTGATCGCCTCGACTCTCCTCGCGCCCAGCGCTTCCAGCCGACGCACCTCGGCCTCGATGTCGTCGCTCTCGATGTCCAGGTGCACGCGGCTGTCGTGCTGCACGCGCTGCACCATCACCACCGGTTCATCCGCTGCGGTCTCCAGATGCATGTATTTGCCGTCGCCGTCGGATTTGTACGGGCGTCCCAGCGCCTGCGACCAGAATTTCGCTGCGGCTTCGAGATCGTCGGTCTTGCAATCAATGATCAGGCTGCTCAACTGGCTGCGGTGCATGAGGGTCCTCCTCGCGAGTCACTTCGGCAAGGCATTCAGGATCGCCGCGCCGAGTTTGTCGTAGTCGCCGTCGTAATGATGTCCGCCCGGCAGTTCCACCAGCTTGACAGGGCCCAGTTTCGCGGCCGCGGGGCACCATTCATCGGATTCGCCGGCACCGTACACGCACACGAGGGGAATTTTCGTGTGCGCCACTTCCGGCGCCAAAGGCAGCGCATCCGAATGCGCGGTGTTGCCGAACCAGTCGCCGACGTGGATTTCGAACACCGCGGCATCGTCGGGCGAAATCATCACGCCGCCGGAAATCCGGGAACGCTGCGCGTCCGGCAACCGGTTGGCGACCACCGGCACGAGCGACGCGCCGAACGAATAGCCGATCAGCACGAAGCGGGCATCGGGATAGCGCGTTGCGTAATGCGCGACGATACGCGACACCGCGGCGGTGATCTGCGCCGCATCCTTCTTGTGCCAGAAGAATTCCAGCGACGACAGCCCGACCACGCGCACGCCGTGCTGCGAGAGCACCGCCGCCACGCCCTTGTCCAGCCCTGCCCAGCCGCCGTCCCCCGTCAGCATGATCGCGATGCGGTGATCGCTGGCGCCTTGCGGCGCGATCTCCGTCAGCGGCAGGTCGGAAAGCCTGTCATCGGTGGCGACCGCGTCCGCTTGCGGCGCGTTCAACCGGTCGAGCGCGGCGGCGAGTGCGGCGCCGTCCTGCGCGGTGGCATCGCGTTCTAGGTCGAACGTTTGCGCGATGCCGCCGAGAAGGCCAGTCGTGCGCGCGCCCGCCGCGAACGGCTCCGCCAGCCATGGCAGCGGCATCCTGCTCACCGGCGCGATGCGGAACAGCTTGCCGTCGGGTGCGGTCGCGATGCCGGCGTCACCCGCGCAGAACGCGCGCGGCAGGCGGAAATCGAAGTCGTAACCGAGCGTCGCGATACCCGAGAAGGTGCCGGACGGCGCCTGCACGCTCATCGCGTAGGCGAAGTCCGCGCCCGCACCGAGCCCGACGACGTACGGAGGCTGATAGGTCGGAAGATTGACGTGGCGTTCCATCCAGTGCGCCATCTCCTCGACGTGTCCGGCGGGGAAGCTGCACGGATCGGTAAGCGACTCCAGTTCCTTCAGGTAGGAATCGAGATCGATCGTCACCACGAAGCTGCCGTCCTGCGCCAATCCCTGCGCATAGGCTTGGCTGGCCGCATCCATGCCGCCGCGGTCGGAAAACAGCAGCACGCTGCGCCTGGGCGTGCCCGCAGGCTGCGTCAGCGTGACCGTGTCGAACAGGCCGTATTGCAGTTGCGAGGTTTGTGGCGCAGCCAGTGCCGGAGCGCTCAATGCAGCGATGGCGAACAGAATGGAACGCATATCAATCCAGGACGGGTTGCTTTTTCATGCCGCGCACAGTGCCTCCAGTTCCGCCGCTTCCTTCGGCACCGCTGCGGTCAGCACGTCCGGACCGCCCGCGCTTACCGCGACGTCATCCTCGATGCGGATGCCGATGCCGCGCCAGCGCTCCGGTACCGACGCGTCGTCCGGCGCGACGTAGATGCCGGGCTCCACGGTCAGCACCATGCCTGGTTCCAGCAGGCGAGCCTCGCCGTCCACCTGGTAATCGCCGACGTCGTGCACGTCCAGTCCGATCCAGTGGCCGGTCTTGTGCGGAAAGAAGCGCTTGTACGATCCCGACTGCAACGCCGCGCGCGCGCCGCCGCGCAGCAGCTTCAGCAGACAGAGGCCTTCGGTGATGACCAGCGTGGCCGCCGCGTGGGCGGCGTCATAGCTGCGGCCGATGCGCACCTCGTCGATCGCCGCGCGCTGCGCTTCCAGCACGATCTCGTAAAGCGCGCGCTGCTCGCGCGAGAATTTCGCGCCCACCGGCCAGGTTCGGGTGATGTCGGAGGCGTAGCACTCCACTTCCGCGCCGGCATCCACGAGCAGCAGGTCGCCACGCTGCAATTTCGCGCGGTTGTCCTGGTAGTGCATCACGCAGGCATTGGCACCGCCGGCGACGATCGGCGGATAGGACGGCACCGCGCCGCGCGCGCGCATCGCGTGCAGCAGCGCGGCTTCCACTTCGTATTCGCCACGGCCGGGTCGCGCGGCCTGCATCGCCGCGTGCTGTGCATCCGCCGCGATGGACGCGGCCTGGCGCATCAATTTCAGTTCCGCCGGCGACTTGTACAGGCGCAGGTCGTGCAGCAGATGACCCAGCGCGGTGAACTCCTTCGGCACCACGCCGCCGCCGCGCGCCGAGCGCAGCCGGCGCATCCAGCGCAGCAGGCGCGCGTCGAATTCCGGTTCCGCGCCGAAGTGGCAATACAGCCGCTCGCGGCCTTCCAGCATGCCGGGCAGGATGTCGTCCATGTCCTCGTACGGAAACGCGTCCTGCATGCCGAAGCGTTCCACCGCGCCTTCCGGTCCGATGCGCGGACCGTGCAGGCGCTCGGCTTCCGGATCGCGTTCGCGGCAGAACAGCACCGCTTCGCCGGCGCGGCGCCCCGGCAGCAGCGCCAGCACCGCGTCGGGTTCGGGGAAGCCGGTGAGATAGTGGAAATCCGAATCCTGCCGGTATGGCCACGCCGAATCGGCGTTGCGCATGCGCTCGGGCGCGGCGGCCACGATGATCGCCGCCGATTCACCGGCCATGCGCATCAGGTCGCGCCGACGGCGGGCGAATTCAGCGGGGGAGATCATGTGGTGGGTGATCGGGAGAAGTGTTCTTTGATACGGACGCGGATGGACACGGATCGAAAGCACTCATCATGCGCATGTGAATTCGCCCGGCCTGCTCAATCGGCTCTTGTCCACGCCATCCGTAGTCAAAGGCTTTTTCGGTTTCTTCAGTGCAAGCGCCGGCCGGGATCGGCGCGCAATTCCGCGTAAAGCAAAAGCACGCCGATGCGCACGAACTCGAACACTTCCATCAGTGAGTTCTCGTCGTCGGCATCATCGTAGGAGAAATGCGAGGCGGCGATGGCATCCAGGTCGTGAAGGATTTCAGCGCCTTCCTCGGACAATCCGCTGCGGCCGGCCTGGCCGCCCAAACCCAACCCGCCGAGAAAGCCGCGGCACCAGTCCACCAGCGCGTCGCCGCGTTCGGCCAGGGGGCGTGCCGCATCCGGCAGCAGCGGCTCGAACCCGAGGTCCGGATCGTCCAGTTGCACGCGCGTTTCCGCATACAACTCGCCCAGCAGGCGCTGGCCGGCTTCGCTCGGCTGGACATCATCGCTTTCCAGTTCCAGCGCCGAGAGCAGCGATGGTGCGCCGGCCGTGCCGCCGCCGCAAAGATAGCCGCTCACCGAACCGTGGAGTTCGGAGGCGCCCACGTCCAGCCGCATCGCGGCGAGCGCGGCGGCGAGTTCGGCGTGGTTGATCGTGGCGTGCATCATGGCACCGGAAGTCTGTTGATGCTCGGATTCCGGCATGATTCTAGCAGCGAGGGAGCAGGCGCTCGGCTACACTCGCCGGGTGGGGAATTTTGTTCCGGGTATGCCGCTCATGCATCCATCGCGGTGCCGCGCTCATCGGCGCAGCCTGCCGCGCCTGCTGATTGCGCTCGCCTTGCTGCTGTGCGCGGCGATGGCGCAGGCCTACGAGCGCGATTTCTATTTCCAGAAGCTGGACAGCGGTTCGGGGCTGGCGCAGAACAGCGTGGACGTGATCGCGCAGGATTCGCGCGGCTACATCTGGCTCGCGACGGAGGGCGGCCTGCACCGGTTCGACGGCTACAGCCTGCGTCGGTTCCAGCACGATCCTGATCGCACGGACAGCCTGCCTGACAATCTCGTCACTGCCCTGGCGGATGCCGGGGACGGCAAGCTGTGGGTCGGCAGCCACAGCGGCGGGCTGGTGCTGTTCGATCCGGATCACGATCGCGCGCTGCCGCTGCCGGCGGGGGCGTTGGCGCCGGATGAGTACGTTTACGCCTTGCAGGATCTGCCGGACGGCGCGCTGCTGGTTTCGGACGCACGTGGCATCGAGCGCATCAGCGCGCCTTATACCCGTTCGCGGCGGCTCTGGAAGAATCCGGGCGGCAGTGAATCCGTGGTGAGTGCTTTTGCCCGCTGTCCGGACGGCTCCGTGTACGCCGCCGCAGCGCAGACCGTGCTGGCGCTGGGTCGCGGCGCCACTGCCGCGCACGTGCTTGCCGATCCGGCCCGTCCGGTCGGCACCTTGTACTGCGATCACCGCGGACGCCTGCTGCTGGGCGACGGCCATGGGTTGGCCCAGATTGATCGTGAAACCGGCGCGCTCACCCGATTGCCACTCCCCGGCGTGAACGCGCCCGTGCGCGTCACCCATGTCATCGAGGACCATGCGGGCCGGCTATGGCTGAGCCTTGCCGGTTCCGGCCTGCTGCGGCTGGATGGCGACGGCAAGGCGCTGAGCGTCAGACCGCCGCAAGCCGACATTCCCGGCGGCTTGCCGGACGGAGCGGTAGCCGGATTGTTCGTCGACCGCTCCGGCCTGCTGTGGGTCGGCACGATGGCGCACGGCGCGGCCTGGACCGATCCGGACGGCTCGCCGTTCCATACCATCATCAATCTCGCCCCGGAGGCGAGGAATTCCGGCGGCAATCATCTGCGCACCTTCTACGAGGCGCCTGACGGCAGCCTCTGGCTGGGTGCGGTCGGTGACGCGCTGGTGCATTACCTGCCGGCGAGCGGCACCTTCGAGAATTTCGGGGACGTGCTCGCGCGCGCCACCGCGGTGCCTCGCGAAGGCAAGGCCGAACAGGTCGATCCGGATTCGCTTTTGCCGGATGCGCGCGCGCCGCTTCGTGTCTACACCATCCTGCCGGACGACGGTGGCAAGCTGTTGGTCGCCAGCAGCCGCGGGCTGTTGAGCTTCGATCCGCGGACGCGCAGTGCCACATTGCTGAGGCTGCCGGACGACGATGGCGACGCGGCCGGTTCCTCGCCGGACATGCGCGCACTGCTGCGTGCGCGCAACGGCGACCTGTGGCTCGCGCGCGGCGACGACGGCCTGCTGCAGTACCGGAACGGCAAGCTGCTGCACCACTATCGCGCGCACGCGGGCGGCGCGAATGCCCTCGCCAGCAACATCGTTTTGACGCTGGCGGAGGACGGCATGGGCCGGATCTGGGCCGGAACCATAGACGGCTTGTCGCTGATCGATCCCGCCGCGCAAAAGGTGCGCAGCTTCCACGAGATCCCCGGCCGTGCCGATTCGCTGAGCGGCCATACCGTGCTGGACGTGATGATCGGCAAGGACGCGACCGTGTGGGTCGGCACGCTTTCGGGCCTGGACCGGCTGCTGTGGATAGACGATTCCGGCGCGCACTTCCGGCGTTACGGCACCCGCGAGGGCATGCCCGACGGCACCACATATTGCATGCTGGAAGACGCGCACGGCGATGTGTGGTTCAGCACCAATCTCGGCATCGGCCGGCTGGATCAGCGCGACGGCAGCATCCGCGCCTTCCAGACCAGCGACGGCTTGCAGGGCGACGAATACGATTCCGGTGCATGTCTTGCATTGCGCGACGGACGGCTGGTGTTCGGCGGCATCAACGGCTTCGATGTGCTCGATGTCGGTGCGCTCAAGTCAAGCGCCTTCAAGCCGCCGGCGATGATCACCGGGGTGCGCATCGACTCACGGCCGGTGGCGGTGCCCGGGCCGGGCGACCCGATCCTGCAGGTGCCGACCGATTCGCGCAGCCTGCACGTGGACTTCGCCGCCCTCGACTACGCGACGCCGCAGCGCAACCACTTCCGGTACCGGCTGCTGGGTTACGACGATGGCTGGGTGGACATCGGCATGCGTCACGGCGCCACCTGGACCAATCTGGCGCCCGGCGCATACCGTCTGGAGGTCCAGGGCCGCAGTCGCAACGGCCCCTTCGGCGCCGCGGCGGTGCTGCCGCTGAAGGTGCTTGCGCCCTGGTGGTCGAGACCGGCGATGCGCGCGCTTTACGCCGCAACGGCGCTGCTCATCGCGCTGGGGCTCGTGCTGACCTGGCGCGGCAAGCGACTGGAAGAGCTGCGTCATCAGAAGCAATTGCGCCTGCGCGAAGACCGCCTGCGCCTCGCCCTGTGGGGCTCCGGCGACGAATTCTGGGATTGGGACCTGAATGCGGGAATGATCTTCCGGCTCGGTGCCGACGGTCTTCCGGGCGGTCACCGCGAGGAAAGCATCACGATGGACGACTGGCGCAATTTCGCCGTGCATCCGGATGACCTCGAACGCGTCGAGCACGCGCTTGCCGAGCACGTGGCCGGCAACAGCGACCATTTCGAAGCCGAGCATCGGCTGATGAACACGCGGGGCGACTGGGGATGGGTGATCTCGCGCGGCAAGATCGTGGAGCGCGACGCATCGGGCAGGCCGCTGCGCATCTGCGGCACCGCGCGCGACATCAGCGCCCTGCGCACGGCTGAGCGCGAACGTCGGGTCGCGGCGGAGGTCATCCGCAGCATGACCGAAGCGGTCACCGTCACCGATCTCAATTACCACTTCATCTCGGTCAATCCGGCGTTCACCCGCATGACCGGTTACGTGGAGGAAGAGGTGATCGGCCGCGACGCCGCGCTGCTCAACTGCCGCCAGCACGCGCCGGAGATCTACCACAATGTCCGCAACGTGCTGGCCGAGACCGGCCACTGGCGCGGCGAGATGTGGCAGCGGCGCAAGGATGGCGAGGAATTCCTCTGCTGGATCGAGATCAACCAGGTGCGCGACAGCAGCGGCCAGCCCAGCCACATCGTCTGCGTGCTGACCGACATCACCGATCGCAAGCGGGCCGAGCAGGAGCTGCGTTATCTCGCCAACTACGACACGCTCACCGGCTTGCCCAACCGCACCCTGCTGGGCGAGCGGCTCGGCCACGCGATCATCAATGCGCGTCGTGGCGGCCACAAGGTGGCGGTGCTGTTCATCGACCTGGACCGCTTCAAGCACGTCAATGATTCGATGGGCCACGCCGCCGGCGACCGCATGCTGAAGGCCGCCGGCGCGCGCCTGCGCCATGTCGTCAGGGAGCAGGACACCGTGGCGCGCCTGGGCGGCGACGAGTTCACCGTGATCCTCGAGGAAGTGCTGGACGTGCGCGACGCCGAGGAAATGGCGCAGCGCCTGATCGAGGCATTCCAGTCACCGCTGGGCCTGGGCGGATCACAGGAGGTGGTGATTTCGCCCTCGATCGGCATCGCGATATACCCCGACCACGGCCAGGTCCCGACCGATCTCCTGAAGTACGCCGACACCGCGATGTACCAGGCAAAGGAGCGCGGCCGCAATACCTACACGGTGTACCACGCGCGCATGGACGCGCAGGCGCGCGATCGCGCACGCCTGATCGCGGCGCTGCGGCGCGCGCTGGAGAGGCGGGAATTCGAGTTGGTGTACCAGCCGAAAATGGCGATCCACAGCGGCCGCATCACCGGCGTGGAAGCGCTGTTGCGCTGGAACAGCGGCGAGCTCGGGGCGATCCCGCCGACGGTATTCATACCGCTTGCCGAGGAAACCGGCTTGATCCACGAGATCGGCGAGTTCGTGCTGGTCAGCGCGTGCGCCGCGCTGAAGGGTTTCCGCGAGGCCGGCCTGCACGGGATCACGATGGCGGTGAACCTGTCCGCCGTCCAATTGCAGCGGCCGGAGCTGACCTTGCGCATGTGCGAGATCCTGGCCGAATACGACATCGCGCCCGACCAGCTCGAGCTGGAGCTGACCGAAAGCATGGTCATGGCCAATGCCGAACAATCGGTGCGCATCCTCACCGAACTGAAGTCGATCGGCGTGCGGCTGGCGATCGACGATTTCGGGACAGGCTATTCCTCGCTGGTCTACCTCAAGCGCCTGCCGATCGATACGCTGAAGATCGACCGGGAGTTCGTCGGCGACATCACCACCGATCCGGACGACGCCTCGATCACCTCCACCATCATCACCATGGCGCATTCGCTGGAGCTGAACGTGGTCGCCGAAGGCGTGGAGACGCCGGAACAGCTGGCATTCCTGCGAAGCCAGGGCTGCGACGAAATCCAGGGGCATTGGTTCTCGATGCCGCTGTCGGCGGAGAACTGCCTCAAGTTCATCGCCGCACGCTGCGAATCGGCGCGCGCGGGTGAGCCGGCGCGCTGAATCGATGTCTTTGCCGCGTTCAGGCGTAGCCGTACTTCGCCAGGCTTTCGGCGAGCACCGATTGCAGCACGACCTGCTGCTCCGGCGTGAGCTCGTTGCGCCATTTGCCATTGGTGCTGCGCAGCTTGTATTTGCCGATCGCCTTCTCGAAGCGCGGCGACCACTCGAGCCCGCAGAATTTCACCACGTCCCGGAAGTGCCGAGTCGGATCCAGGACGAAATCCTCGTACCGCAGCCGCATGAACTGTCCGGCAGGAATGCGCGCAGCGGCTTCGCTGGTGGCGTCCATCAGCAATTTCCATTGCAGGCCGGCAAGGGCCACGAACGACTTGCCATGGCACTCCCATTCGGCGCGATGTGCTTCGGAAAGTTCGCCCCAGCGCCACCGGTCCGGGCCGCCCCAGCCATCCCAGAAATCCACGGCCAGCAGTGAACTGGCGACCGCGCGGCCATCACGGTAGATGTGGATGAACAGCGCGTCGGGGAACAGCTCACGCAGGAAGCCGATTCGTGGCCAGCCGGTGATCTTGTGCAGCAATCGTTGCCTGCGGTGCGTCAGCAGTTCCGCCATGGCCGGCGGCACGCGGTTGCGGTTCAGCTCGGTGACATCGGACGCGAGCAGATCGCGGCATGGCCGCGAGAATCCGTGGCAATGGTGATTCCAGAACCGGTAGCACTCGCCGGGCTCGTAATGGTATTTGAGCGGGCGATTCACGAGCGGCCAGTCGATCATCCGCTGCAGCGCGCGGCTCAGCGCGGGCTTCGACGGGAAACGGTCGCACAGGCCGGACACCCACACCACGTCCGGGTGTTCCGAAAACATCCTGTGGAAAATGGTCGAACCGCTGCGGCCGACGCCGACTACGAAGATGGGCCGGTCCACTCTGGTCTTTTGCGCAGGAAGGCTGCGGTGGGCGGGAGCCACTGGTCTTTCGAGTGCCGCGGCCGCATTGTCGCGTGCCGCTCCCGGGATGGTGCGCAAAAGCACCGTTTGTTTGTCTTCCATGACGCTCCCTCGTTTTTGACGGTGCCTTGAGCGATGAACGACACCGATTTGCAGCAGAACGCCTCCATCCTCGATCAGGTCCGAATACAGCAACTCACATTCTTGAGCCGGTAAAGTAAACGGCTTGTGAGGACCGGTACGGGTCCCGTCCCGGCTCTTCAGGCGGGGCGCCTGCGGCACAGCAGCAGCACTTCGTCCACCTCACGCGCGTCGATCATGCCGTCGGACCATTGCAGCGGTTTCTGCATGCGCAAACCCAGCGGCATGAATACGCGGTTGTACCAGCGCATCGCGGTGCGTGGATGGCGGCGCAGGAACCACATGCCCAGATCGAGCAGTGCCGAGGATTTCGGTTGCATGCCGTACACCGCGCTGCGCTCGAGCGCGAAGCCATGCCGTGAAAGTTTGTCGAGGACTGCCTGCGGTTCGTAGCGGCGGCAATGGCCGACGAATTCGTCGAATGCATTCCAGGCTTCCGGGTGCAGCGGTACCGACAGCAGCAAGACCGCACCCGGAGCAGTGACGCGCGCCAGTTCCGCGAACGCCGCATCGTCGTCGGCCACGTGCTCGACGATGTCCATGGCGCAGAGCATGTCGAACGAGCGGTCGCGAAAGGGGAGTGCGCCGATCAGTCCGTTCGCCGCTTTCGCGTCACGCGCGCGCAAGGCACGCAGCGCCGGCACACTGAGATCGAGAAAGATGGTGTCCTGCAGCGGCAGGCGAGGCCGCAGGCCCGGCGCGATTTCCAATCGTCGGCCGCATTGCGCCGACAAGTCCGCAATCAGCGGCCAGGTGTTGAAGCGTTGCGGTTCGATCAATCGCGCGCGTGACCACAGGCCGTCGTAGAAGCGCCGATTGCTTTCGGTCAGGCCGGCTTCGCTGCGCGCTGGCGAAACCGTGGCCATGTCAGCCTGCGAAGATCCGGGCATTCCTGAAGAGTCGCATCCATGGCGAATCCTCGCCCCAGCCAAGCGGGCGCCAGCTCATCTGGATGGTGCGAAACACGCGCTCGGGATGCGGCATCAGGATCATCACGCGCCCGTCGCCGGAGGTGAAGCCGGTCAGGCCATCGGGCGATCCGTTCGGGTTCAACGGAAACGCTTCGGTCGGCCTGCCGCGGTTGTCCACGAAGCGCAGGCACGCGTTCGCCTTGTTCGGCCTGGCATCGTGCGCGAACACCGCGCGACCTTCGCCGTGCGCGGTGGCGATCGGAATGCGCGAGCCGGCCATGCCGCGGAAGAAGATCGAGGGCGACTCCATCACTTCGACGGTGACGAAGCGCGCCTCGTATTGCTCCGAAGCATTGCGCTGGAAACTCGGCCAATGCTCGGCGCCCGGGATGATGCCTTTCAGGTGCGAGAGCATCTGGCAGCCGTTGCACAGGCCCAGCGCGAAGGTTTTCTGATCGGCGAAGAACGCCGCGAACTGCTCGCGCAATTTCTCGTGGTAAAGGATGGATGCGGCCCAGCCGCGGCCCGCGCCCAGCACGTCGCCGTAGGAGAAACCGCCGCACGCGGCGAGCCCGTGGAAATCCGAAAGCCTGTGGCGGCCGGCGGCCAGATCGCTCATGTGCACGTCCACCGCTTCGAAACCCGCGCGCGTGAACGCCGCGGCCATCTCGACCTGGCCGTTGACGCCCTGCTCGCGCAACACCGCCACGCGTGGACGCGCGCCGCGCGCGATGTAAGGCGCGGCGATGTCCTCGCCCGGCTCGAAGGTGAGCTTGGGGGAGATGCCCGGATCGTCGTCGCTGATCCGCCAGGCGCGTTCGGCGTCGGCGCTGGCCGGGTTGTCGCGCAAACGCTGCATCGCATGGCTGGTCTCGTGCCAGGCGGTGAACAGCTGCGTCCAGTTCCACTTCGCCAGCTTCTCGTCGCCGGCCAGCAGTTTGATGCCGAGCTTCGGCTTCGGTCGTCCGATTGCATGGCACATGGAGGCGAGGCCATGCTTGGCGACCAGCGCCATGAAGGCGTCGCGGTCGGCCGTGCGCACCTGCAGCACCGCGCCCAGTTCCTCGTTGAACAGGCCGCGCAGCGGATTGTCGGCCCAGCCGTCCAGACGGATTTCCAGCCCGCAATGCCCGGCGAAGGCCATTTCCAGCAGGGTGACGATCGCGCCGCCGTCGGAACGATCGTGATAGGCGAGCAACAGGCCGGCACTTTCCGCTTCGCGGACCAGCGCGAACAGCGATTTCAGCCGTTGCGGGTTGTCGAGATCGGGCGGGATGCCGCCGCCGCGATTGAACGCCTGGGTGAGCGAGGAGCCGGCGAGGCGGTCGCGGCCGGCACCGAGATCGAGCAGCCACAATTCCGAATCGCCGCGATCGAGCTTGATGCGCGGCGTCAGTGCGCGGCGCGCGTCCGCCACGCGCGCGAAGGCGGTGACGACCAGCGACACCGGAGCGATGGTGCGCTGCTCGCGTTCGCCATCGTTCCAGACGGTCTGCATCGACAGCGAATCCTTGCCGACCGGAATCGAGATGTTCAGTGCAGGGCACAGTTGTTCGCCGACCGCGCGCACGGCGTCGAACAAGGCGGCGTCCTCGCCGGCCTTGCCGCTTGCGGCCATCCAGTTGGCCGAGAGCCGGATTTCATCGAGCTCGACCGGCGCGGCGAGCAGGTTGGTGATCGCTTCACCGACCGCCAATCTTGCGGCAGCCGCCGAGTCAAGCAATGCCACCGGCGCGCGTTCGGCCATCGCCATGGCTTCGCCCGCGTACCCTTCGAAGTCGGCCAGCGTCACCGCGCAATCCGCCACCGGCACCTGCCAGGGGCCGACCATCGGGTCGCGCGAGCACAGGCCGCCCACGCTGCGGTCGCCGATCGTGATCAGGAAGCTCTTGCTACCCACCCCGGGCATGCGCAGCACGCGCTGCACCGCCTCGTCCAGGCCGATGCCGGAAAGATCCGGCACCACTTCCACGCGCGGCTTGAAGCGCGTGGCCTCGCGCTGCATGCGCGGCGGCTTGCCGAGCAGCATGTCGAGCGGGAGATCGATGATCGATTCGTTCGACGTCTCGGCCGATTGCCCCCCTCCCACTCGCGCTGCGCGCGAGTCTCCCTCCGCAAGCGGGGGAGGGTTGGGCTGGGGGCAGGATTGCGATGACGTGACCAGCAGCCGCTGCTCTTCCGTCGCCGTCCCCACGACCGCAAACGGACAGCGTTCGCGCGCGCAGATCTTTTCGAACGTGGCCAGGTCTGCCGGACGCACGCCCAGCACGTATCGCTCCTGCGACTCGTTGCACCACAGCTGCATCGGCGTGAGCTGCGGATCGTCGCGCGGCACCTTGTCGAGATCGATCCGTCCGCCGACGCCGGAGTCGTGCAGCAGCTCGGGGATCGCATTGGACAAGCCGCCCGCGCCGACGTCGTGGATCGCGACGATCGGACTGGCTTCGCCCAGCGCGGTGCAGCCGTCGATCACTTCCTGGCAGCGGCGCTGCATCTCGGCGTTGTCGCGCTGCACGGAGGCGAAATCGAGCTGTGCGCTCGACGCGCCGCCGGCCATGGACGAGGCCGCGCCGCCGCCCAGGCCGATCAGCATCGCCGGGCCGCCGAGCACGATCACCGCATCGCCCGGCGCGAGCCTGTCCTTGCGAACGTGCATCGGCCGCACGTTGGCGATGCCGCCGGCGATCATGATCGGCTTGTCGTAGCCGCGGCGCACGCCGGGCTCGCCGGTTTCCTGTTCGAACGCGCGGAAGTAACCGCCGAGGCATGGCCGCCCGAATTCGTTGTTGAACGCGGCTGCACCCAATGGGGCCTCGCGCATGATCTCGAAAGCGGTCGCGAAGCGCGCGGGCAGCGGGCGCTCGGTTTCCCACGGGCGCGGCAGGTTCGGAATGCGCAGGTGCGAAACCGAGAAGCCGGTCAGGCCCGCTTTCGGCTTGCCGCCGCGGCCGACCGCGCCCTCGTCGCGGATCTCGCCGCCCGCGCCGGTGGCAGCACCGGGCCATGGCGCGATCGCGGTCGGATGGTTGTGCGTCTCCACCTTGATCGCGTACGGGATTGCTTCCTGGTGCGCGCGCCAGACGCCATCGGCATCGGCAAAAAAGCGCGCACCGTGCGAACCCTCGATCACCGCCGCGTTGTCGCTGTAGGCGCTGAGCGTGTGCCCGGGCGACATCTTGTGGGTATGGCGGATCATGCCGAACAGCGTGGCCGCCTGCGGCTGTCCGTCCACCGTGAACTGCGCGTTGAAGATCTTGTGCCGGCAGTGTTCGGAATTGGCCTGCGCGAACATCACCAGCTCCGCATCGGTCGGATCGCGTTGCAGGCGCGCGTAGTGCTCGATCAGGTAATCGATTTCATCGGTCGCCAGCGCCAGGCCCAGTTCCTTGTTGGCGGCTTCCAGCGCGCCGCGCGGATCGTTGCCGAATTCGATCGTGTGCAGTGGTCCGGCTGAGCCGGCGAGAAAGAGGCCGTGGGCCTGCTCCAGGTTGGTCAGCACCGATTGCGTCATCGGATCGTGCAGTGCCTGCGCGACCGCGTCGAATGTCGCGGTATCGCCTGCGCGCACGCCCTCGATCAGGAACGCGGTGCCGCGCTCCACGCGCCGCACCGGCAGGCCGATGTCGTGCAGGATGTCGCTGGCCTTGGACGACCACGGCGAGAGCGTGCCCAGCCGCGGCACGACCCAGAGCGTCGCATCCAGCGGCGCGCCTTCGCCGGCGTCGAGCACTTCGGCGAGCCGCCGGTGCTGTCCGGGATCGAGCGCGTGCTCCGCGTCGGCGAAGTAGACGAAACGTGCGCCGCGCACGCGCGCGCCGGTCGCGACATGGGCGAGGCGTTCGTTCAGGCGATCCAGACGAAACGGCGACAGGGCGGAGCGCCCGTCGAGGACGATCATGGGGAGTCGGAAGGCTGCCTGGGACAAGGCCGCCTATTGTAGCAGCGCCGATCAACTGATCCGTTCGCCCTGAGCGTAAGCCCGCTTCGGCGGGCCGGAGTCGAAGGGCCACGATGAGCTTTATTGTGGCTGCCAGTGACTTCGCCCGACGGTGGGCAAGAAACCGT
>DASSFA010000006.1:0-9106 GCA_035694895.1 Rhodanobacteraceae bacterium
ACATCCACCATCGTGAGTCGTAGTTCCCTCTCTCACCCCGGATAGCTACGATAGACACCCTGCTCCGCATACAACCTGCACTGTCGTAGTTCCCTCTCTCACCCCGGATAGCTACGATCTCCGGCCCTGAAACCCGCAACCGGCTTGCCGGCCAAGGGAATCAGGGCCGAATTTTTTGGGCTCATAGCAGAACAAGCTGGACGGCATTGACGGTTTTTTCCTGAATCCTAGGCAAGCCGACAAGCAGTTTCATCTGCGCAAATTGCTTTTCGCTCACCTGCAAGGCTCGCACGGAGCCGTCCGGCGGAAGGTTTGCGGACAGTCGCTTGATGTGGGTTTGCATGTCATCGAAGCCGTTGATGATACGCCCGTAGACCGACCACTGGATCATGTCGTAGCCGTCTTGGACCAGGAAGCGGCGAAACACCACGTAAGCGCGCTTGTCGGCTTTGGTCAATGTCGGCAAATCGAAGAATACGAGCAATCGCATAAAGCGGCGAGTCTCCTTACTCATCGTCGTCCGGACCTGTCACGCGATTTGCGGCAATTGGCAGCAGGGCCGGAAGCGCAAGCATGCATCCACTGTCCTGCAATCGTTGCGACAGGCTGACGGTCACCGCTTCGGCCGCTGCAAGCACCGTGCAACGGATGGCCGTGCCGTCGGTCTGGTGCAGCGAAATGTCCTCATGCAGAACGCTGACCAGCGTGGCCTTGTCTTCCCGCGTTAGATCGCGTTCGGGCGTCTCCACCGGAAAATGACGCAATGCGTACGCGTCGAGAATGGGGCGAAACGGCTCCAGCAGATCGTCGGCGAGATTGAATGCGTTCTGCTCGCTGTCGTGATGCAGCCCGAACGCCGTCAGAAATCCGTACACGACCAGGTTGCGCGCCAGCGCCGAGCGGATGATGCTGTAACCGTAATTGAGCGCCGCGTTGTGCAGCCGCGTTTGCCCGCGCGAGAAGCCTTGGGGAAAGAGCGTACGGAAATAAACTTGCGCTGCCTGCGATTCGGCGTGACCGGCGTCACCGGAACGGACCTTGGCGGCCAGCGCGCGCAGTCTTCCGCCGGCGGAACGGTATCCGAAGCTTTCGAGCACATCGGCCTGGTTGCGGATCTTGCGTTGAACGACACCGCGCCAGATGCGCTTGCGACGCGGCTTGCCCATCCCGAGCTGCGCGCGCATGACCTTCAATGCGCGGCTATGCGAGAGATGCGGAACCAATACGCCGTTGGGATGGTGATTGGCGCCGACCGTGACCACCGCGACTTGCCGTTCCGCGCAAGCCGACAGGAGTTGCGCGGTCAGGTTCACCTGTGGCTGATCAATGACCAGCACCGACACGTCTTCCAGCGGAACGCGGACCGTTCCGTGCTCTCCATCCACTGCGAGCGCACGTTGCTCCAGTCGCAGGCGCGCCGGTTGAGTCACCAGGACGCTGCGCCAGGCCATGGCTCAGGTCCGCTTCCGGCTCCGCAGGGGCTGTCGCCTTTCTTCGCGGGCCCGGAAAAGTCGGCCGAGCATGTCCACGTTGCACTTTTCGGCAGAAACGGCGGTCTTCAATCCAATGCCACGGATCAATCCATCTTTTCCGATGGACTGATTGCGATCGTGCGCCCACAAGGATATCGCTCCCGTCGAGCGATCCATACCCGAAAAATATCCGGAGATCTGCGCGGCATTCTTCAATCTGATCTCAACCCAATCGTTCGCATGCAGGCTAAACAGAAAACGGAAGCCTTTCTTTTCATCCATCGTTACCCATTCTTCTTCGGGCTTGAACGCAACCACTGCGCGGTTCGGGAGATCTGTCCTCACTGCGTCCGCCACATACAGGGGCACGGCATAAAACTTCTTGCCGTCCGTGAACACGTCCACGCGCAGCATCGCGCCGTTGTTCGCGATGCCGCCGCGTACCGGCAGGCCGCTCTTCTGCGTGTCGATCAGGTTGACTGTCCGGACCAGCGGCGCTTGCGCGCCCGGTTTGCTCGGCTTGTAGAGCGGCTCCTTGAAAGCCTTCCTGCCGTCGTCGCCATGTCCTTCGAGCCGTTGCCGGATCGTCGCTATCAGCTTCTCGTTGCGTGGATCGTCGTAGCCGACGATGTTCGGAAGGTCCTTCAGTTTGAGGTCGGCAAGAGGCGTCTTGACGGCACTCTTGCCTTGCCCTATGAATTTCGCCGAGCGGATGGTTTCCTGATGGGCCGCGCCGAGTCCGCGCCGCAACGGCGCGCGTGACACGCGCACCGGCTTGACGGCATCGGCCAGCTCCTTTGGATAGCCGGGAATGCGTGCCAGCAATTCGGACGGATTCGGCGAGAGCCGTGCGATGAGTTCATCGCGGAAATGCGGCCAGGGAGTCGGAAAGTGCTTCTCCGATTCAGCGAGCAAGGCTTCCTGCCGGCGCAGCGCCGCGATATCCAGAATCTCGCCGCTTTCCGGATCGAAATAATTGCCGCGGATCAGTTCGAGTTCATGGCGGCGCGAATGACCGGACAAGCGCTTCACCATGGCATGCGTGCAGGCGGCGACCACGGCCGCGTCGAGCGCATGGTGCAGATCGCCGTCTTCGCGCACTTTCACTAGCCCCCAGCGCGTGCGCAGGAAGGCCGTGAGTTGCCCCGATACGACCACACAGCGCTTGCTGTCGGAACTTTCCGCCAGTTGCAGATGCTGCTCGACCAGAGCCTTGAACGCGCGGCAGATGTAACGGGTGTCGGTAAGATTGCGCTCCCGGAATCCCTCCGCCGCAGCCGCGCCAAAGTCCTTGCGGAGCAGGCGTGATCGCTTGGCCAGCCGGTACTTGGGATTGGCCTGCACGAAAGCGGCGAAGCGCCGCCAGCGTTCGCTCTCGTGCTGGCCGTCAAGATATTCGTAAGGCGTGCGGTTACCCTTGTCGCGGTTCTCGCGCGTGAGCACCAGCGCCTTGTTGTTCATGCCGTCATCGAAGCTGCGCGAGTACGGCAGGATATGGTCCACCTCGACGTAGCCGTCCTCGTCCAACCGGTTGAGATCTATCGGCTCCAAGCTGTAAGCGCATTTTCCGTCCTGCTCGTGGTAGAGCCGGAATTTGACGAGCTGATCCTTGCGCGGCGGATGCCCGAACAAGTGTTCAAAATCCTTGGATTGCCTCTCCTTGTTATCCTGGTATTTCTGCTGTTCCCGCCTGATTTCCTGGCGTTCGTCGAACGGTCTGCTCAAATCGCGCGCCAGTTCGATGTGCACCTCCGAAGGTGCGCCATACTCGCGCACGATCGCATTGACCAGCTTGCGCGCCTGGTTGAGCGCGCGATAGACGACGGGGTTGGGAAAATCCTCCTTGCTCAATCGCGGAACGACACGCGATTTGTTGCGCGCGACGGGCTGGCTGTGGTGCGCATAGCCGGCCGACTGCACTGCCTCGTCGTAACGCTGGCCGGCTTCCATGAATGGAATGACCTTGCGAAGCGCCTTGGTCGAGAGACGAATGAAATCGCTGAAGGAGACTTCGAGTACGGCGTCGGCGATCGCCGGCTCGATGCCGCGCGCAAGCATCCACTCACGTGCCTCCTTGTCGTCCTTGAATACGGTTTGCGCGTAGGCCAGATCATCGAGCCGGTCCGGATTGGCCGCATCGTGCTGCCATTCCGTTTTCAACCCGGCTTCTTCATAGGCTTTGCGCAACGCGTGGAAAGCCTTGGCTTCGAACAACACCGCGTCTTCGGCGGCCAGATCATTGCCTTCCTTGCGCTTGCGCCAGTAATCGAGTCCCGCAAAACGCATTTCATCCGGCAACCCGATCGCTTTGCGTGCCTGTTTGTACGTGAGCCTAGCTTGGGTGAAGGGCAGTGGCAGCAATGATTGCCGTTCGGCGTCGCTTAAGCCACGCACTTCGCCGCGGCCACTGACGCGCAGATTGTTCAGGCGCGTCAGCCAGAGAAAGCGTTCGGCCGTATGGCTGGCTTTCGGTGAGCGGAATTCGGAGGGCTCGAACGTGCATCGCCCGACCATTTTCAGCAAGTTGGCGCCGGAAAGCGCGGGTTTGCGCGCCATCAGCAGTGCGTGTACGGCTTGCTCGAATTTGGAATCGGCATGCGGATCGCCGAGTGCGCGTTGCCGCTCGAACAGCTCGTGCAATTCCTTTTCGAGATCGCCGCGCGAGAAGGTATGCGAATAATCGCCGCCCTTGTTGCGCTTGGCCTGCAGGAATGCGGGATCGCATGCAGCCATTTCGCCGATCGTGCGCCAGCCGTATTCGGTCATCCGCCGCTGGTTGGCAGTCACGCCCGAAAGCATTTCGCCGGCCTTTTCGTCCGATTTCGCTTCGCTCTTGCGGGTGGACTGGAATCCGCGGTGCTTGACGATGTGATAGAGCACCGCCGCCCACTCGTGATCCTCCAGCTTGCGATCGAGACCTTCCGCTCGGAGCTGCCATGGCGATGATATGCCTTCCAGTTCCGCGAGATCGGTGCTTGAGATCAAGCCCTCCCGCTTCAACAAGCGACGCAAACGCAGCAGGCGGAACGCGCGGCGGCGAATGCGGCGCCGTGTTAGACGTGCGACGCGGCGGATCGCGTTGAGCGATTCGCCTTCCTTGGCGGTTTCGGCCTTGTCGAAGGCACGCACGTGCAGTGCGACGATGTGATCGGAGCCGAGCAGGGCGGCGCCAACCGACGCCACGCCGATGTCGAGCCCCAGGACGTAGTTTTGCGCCGAGGTCTTCCCCATGAGCATTCCCCCCGTTATGCTCTGGCCCGCGTAGCTATCCGGGGTGAGAGCCGTTGCTACGATAAGTGCGGATTCCGCAAGGAATCCTGCTCACGAATCCAGCCCGACCTCTGCGCAAGCATGTCGGGCTTTTTATTTTGTCCGTCGGCGACAGGTCGCGCCGTTGAGGCGCTAACGATTACTCCTCATCACGCCGGATAGCAACCCCAGCCACGCCGGCAGCGCGAGCAGGATCCATGGCAAGTTGCGTTGCGGCAACAGGCCCGCGAGGTTGACGACCAACGCGGCGATCGCGGCGAGCGCCATCAGGAACACGAGTAGGAACACGAAGCCCGACGCGCGCGCATCGCGCCAAGCCAGCTTCAGCACGCCGGGGATCAGCAGCAGCGCCAGCGGATCGAACAGCAGCAGGTTCTGGTTGGCCCATGCCGCGCGATGCGCGGTGAGGCCCCACAGGATCGCCATGCCCAGGCCCGCGAGGCCCGCGAGAAGCAGGTAAAGCGCGCCGCCGAATGCGAATCCGCAACGCGCGATGCGGCTGCAGCGTCGAAGCCATCCGGCCGCCGCGAGCGCGATGCCGCAGATCAGCCCGACCGCGAGCAATGGCCAGCGCAGGTCAGGTGGCGATGGGGGCGGCGACGGAATGCGCGCCTCCGCGATGCGCGTTTCCGAACTCACCAGCGGTTCGCCATCCGGCGTGTGCACGCTGCGCAGAGTTTCCATCAGTTGCGCGGGGAGGAAGCTGCCGCTCCAGCCGTTCAATGGTTGATCGGCATACGGCCCGAGCCCCAGGTCCAGCACCAGCATCAGCCAAGGTTGCTCCGCCATCAGGCGGTCCGTCTGCGAGCGGTAGGTGAAATCGCGCTGCTGTTCCTGCGCCTGCCGCTGCAGCGTGCCCTGCAGTACGTCGTTCAGGGCGTCGCGGATGCGGGTGGTGCAATTGGCGATGTAGTAGTCGTAGGCGTAACGCGCGTTTTGCGGCTGCACGTTCCAGATGAGGAAATCGCGAAGGCGGGCGCGTTGTTCGGGCGTGAGGTTCAATCGTTGCGCCACGATCCAGCGGCCTTCGCCCTCGTAGGTCGCGAGATCGTCGGCGGCGGGCCAGGCCGCGGCGAGATAGTTCATCCGCCCGCGTGCGAAGTTGAAGATGAAATCCTTCTGGTTGAAATCGAACAGGCCGTAATTGAACGCGATGGCCTGGCCGTCGCCGATGTCGGTCAGCACCAGCGCGTCGTGTCCGAAGCGCTCCCAGTAGATCTCGCCGGGGCCGTAGGTGTAGAGGTCAACGCGCAGGTTTTCGCCGGGTGCGTGCGCGATGTCGGCGTGGGCGCGGGGCACCCACGCGACGAACATCAGAAACGCAAGAACGAGCGTTGCAGTGCGGCCAAGAAGCGGCATGCTGAATCCGTGATCTGGCGAAAGCCGATCCAGTGATGCTGGATCATAAAGGCAAAGTCACTGGATTCCGGGTTCCGCGCTGCGCGCGGCCCCGGAATGACGGCTGGATGCTAGCTCCCCGAGTACCGGGTCCCCCCGCTTCACGCGCCGTCGCGCTTGCGGACCCGGAACTGGAGAACGCGCCGATCATCTGCGCGCGTGACGCTGAACGCGAACCCGTCCAGCGCGATTTCTTCGCCGGGTTCGGGAAGATGGCCGATCTCGGCGGTGATCATCCCGCCGATCGTGTCGTGGTCTTCGTCGGAATAGCGGCTGCCGAGCTGCTCGTTGAATTCCTCGATCGGCGTCAGCGCATCCACCAGCCATTCGGATTCGCCGGCCGGCACGATCAGTTGCGGCGGCGGTTCGATGTCGTGCTCGTCGTCGATCTCGCCGACGATTTCCTCGAGGATGTCCTCGATGGTGATCAGGCCGGCGACGCCGCCGTATTCGTCCACCACCACTGCCATGTGATTGCGCGAGCGGCGCAGTTCCGCCAGGAGCACGTTCAGGCGCATGGATTCGGGGATCATCACCGCCGGACGCAACAGCGCGCGGATGTCGGCGGATTTCCCTTGCGCGCAGCCGCGCAGCAGGTCCTTGGCGAGCAGGATGCCGAGTATTTCGTCCTTGTCTTCGCCATGAACGGGGAATCGCGAATGACCGGATTCGATCACGGTGGCCAGGATGGAGGCCGGATCGTCGTCGATCGCCAACATCACCATTTGCGCGCGCGGCACCATCACGTCGTCCACCGAAAGATGGGCGACGCGCAGCGCGCCTTCGATCATCGCGTAGGTGTCGGGCGACAACAGGCCGTTGGCCTGTGCGTCGCGCAGTTCGGCGAGCAATTCCTCGCGGTTGCGCGGTTCACCGGAAAGCATGTGGCCCAGACGATCCCACCAGGAGCGATGGGCGGGGCCGTTGTTACTTGGGGGTTCTGCGGACATGAGATTGGATACGTCCCCGAAGGGGCGGGGGTGCAAGTGTAGCAAAGCGACCAGGGAGCGAGGGGTGAGTGGCGAGGGCGCCAAAATCCCGGACTATCGAGGCCCTGAAATCGACAGCCGCCACACGGCCCTCAAGCGGCCACAAGGCTCGAACTTGCGCCCTCACTGCTCGCCCCTGGCCCTTTCCCCATAAGGATCGGGAATCCCCAGCCCCGCCAGCACGCGCGCCTCCAGCGCTTCCATCTTCGCTGCATCCTTGTCGTCCTGATGGTCGAAGCCCAGCAGGTGCAGCACGCCGTGGATCGTGAGGTGCGCGTAGTGGTCGCGCACGGACTTGTCCTGTTCGCGCGCCTCGCGCGCGACCACGGGCGCACAGATCACGATGTCGCCCAGCAGTGGCGATCGCACGCCGCGCGGCAGTTCCGCGGGGAACGACAGCACGTTGGTCGCGTAATCGCGACCGCGGTAGCGGTGATTCAAGGCGCGGCCCTCGCGTGCGCCGACGATGCGGATGGCGAGTTCGGCGGGCTTGCGATGGCGCGCGCCGGCGAGCGCGGCGTCCGCCCAGCGGCGGAAGCTCGCAGCCGAAGGAATGCCGCGGCGCGGCACCGCGTACGAAAGATGCAGGTCAGTCGGCGCCATTGGCGTCGCGCTGTTCCGCTGCTTCGTAGGCCCGCACGATCTTCGCCACCAGCGGATGCCGCACCACGTCTCGCGAAGTGAAGAAGGTGAAGCTGATCCCGTCCACATCGCGCAGCACTTCGATCACGTGGCGCAAACCCGAGCGTGCATTGCGCGGCAGGTCGACCTGGGTCACGTCGCCGGTGACAACCGCCACCGTGCCGAAGCCGATGCGGGTCAGGAACATCTTCATCTGTTCGACCGTGGTGTTCTGCGCCTCGTCGAGGATCACGAAGGAATCGTTGAGCGTGCGTCCGCGCATGTAGGCGAGCGGCGCGATCTCGATCACGTTGCGCTCGATCAGCTTGGCGACCTTCTCGAAGCCGAGCATTTCATACAGCGCGTCGTAGAGCGGACGAAGGTAAGGGTCCACCTTCTGCGAAAGGTCACCAGGCAGGAAGCCCAGCTTCTCGCCGGCTTCCACGGCGGGGCGCACCAGGATCAGCCGTTGCGCGCGGCCGGCCTCCAGCGCCTCGACCGCGCTCGCGACCGCGAGATACGTCTTGCCGGTGCCGGCCGGGCCGACGCCGAAATTGATGTCGTGCGTGGCGATCGCGTGCAGGTAGCGCGCCTGGTTGGGACCGCGGCCGCGGATCACGCCGCGCTTCACCTTGATCGTGACTTCCTGCGCCGTTTCCGCGGCACGTTCGGCCAGCGCGTCCACGCCGGATTCGGAAAGGTGCAGGTTGATCGCCTGCCCGGTCAGGGTCTCGCTTTCCGTGCTGGCGTAAAGATCGCGCAGCACGCGCTCGCCGGCCTGCACCGCGTAGTCCTCGCCGATCACGCGGAAGATGTTGCCGCGATTGTTGATCTCCACGCCAAGACGCAATTCGATCTGGCGCAGGTGCTCGTCGAACGGGCCGCAGAGATTCGCGAGCCGCTGCGAGTCGTCGGGTTCGAGCACCAGGTCGCGCTGGGTAAGACTGTCGGCGGTCATCCAGGCAGCGTAGCGCGGGTGCCCGGCGCGAGCCAACCCCGGCCACCACGCAGGGCGATAGATCCGGCACTTGCATATAATTAACTGATGAATTAATTTATGCGCATGGCCATTCCGGGCAAGTCGTCGAAAACCACGCGCCGCCGGGTCGGGCGCCCGCGCGGCGATTCGCCGGATCTGCGCAAGCGGCTGATCGATGCCGCCATCGCGCAGTTCACGCGCGTCGGTATCGGCGCGACGTCCCTGCGCGCCGTTGCGCAGGCCGCCGGCGTGACGCCCGCGATGCTGCATTACTACTTCGGCGACAAGAAACAGATGACGATGGCGGTGGTGAGCGAGCGACTGCTTCCGGCGACGGCGCCGCTGCGCGCGCGCATCGAGGCGGCGGGCGACGATCC
>DASSFA010000007.1:0-8717 GCA_035694895.1 Rhodanobacteraceae bacterium
TCGGCTCGTCCATCACCAGCAGGTTGGACGGTTGCGCGAACAACTTCGCCAGCAGCAGGCGGTTGCGCTCGCCGCCGGACAGGCGGGTGATGGGCGCACGCGCGCGTTCGGGTGAAAACAGGAAATCCTGCAGGTAGCCGATGACGTGCTTGCGCTGGCCCTCCAGCTCTATGAACTCGCGGCCGCCGGCGACGTTCTCGATCGCGTTGAGCGCGTCGTCCAGTTGCAGGCGGTGCTGGTCGAAATACGCGATCTGCGTGCCGGTGCCGAGCCGGGCGGCGCCATGTTGCGGTGCCAACTCGCCCAGCATGATTTTCAGCAGCGTGCTTTTCCCGGCGCCGTTCGGGCCGATGATGCCGATGCGATCACCGCGCATCACCGTGGTGCTGAGGTCATCGATCAGCACGCGGCCGTCGTAGCCGTGGGTGACGTGCTCCAGCTCGATCACCTTCCTGCCGGAAGCCCGCGCGTTTCCCAACGTCATCTTCACGTTGCCGGCAAGCTCGCGCCGTTTCGCGCGCTCGTTGCGCAGCGCCTGCAAGGCGCGCACCCGGCCCTCGTTGCGCGTGCGCCGCGCCTTGATGCCCTGGCGGATCCACATCTCTTCCTGGGCGAGCTTCCTGTCGAACAGCGCGTTGGCCTGGGCTTCCGCGTGCAGGCGTTCCTCGCGCCGGCGCAGGTAGTTGTCGTAGTCGCCGGGCCAGTCGGTCAGTGCGCCGCGGTCCACTTCGACGATGCGCGTGGCCAGCGCGCGCAGGAAAGCGCGGTCGTGCGTGATGAAGACGATGCCGCCGGCAAACTGCTTGAGGAAGCCTTCCAGCCAGTCGATGGCCTCGATGTCCAGGTGGTTGGTGGGTTCGTCCAGCAGCAGGATGTCCGGCTTGCGGACCAGCGCCTGCGCCAGCAACACGCGCCGCTTCATGCCGCCCGACAATGCGGAAAAATCCATGTCGCCCGGCAGCCGCAGCTTGGCCAGCACTTCTTCGACGCGGCGATTCAGGTCCCATCCGTGCTGCGCCTCGATCTGGTGCTGCACGTCACCGAGGGCGTCGAAGTCGCCCGCATCGAGCAGATGGTGATAGCGCGCCAGCAGGCGGCCGAGCTCGCCCAAACCTTCCGCCACCACGTCGAACACGCTCCCAGCGGTGTCCTGCGGCACCTCCTGCGGCAGGCGCGCGATGACCGTACCGTGTTGCACGCGAACTTCGCCATCGTCGGCACGCAGCTCTCCGCTGATCAGCTTCAGCAGGGTGGTCTTGCCTTCGCCGTTGCGGCCGACGATGCACACCCGCTCGTTGGCTTCGATCGACAAGTCGACATGTTCGAGCAGGAGCGGGCCGCCGACACTGAAGTCGACGCGTTGCAATTGGACGAGAGGCATCCGCTCATTCTAACGGCGGGGCTGCTGCAGATCGCCCTAGCTGGCGGTGGCGAGTGGCCGTGATGGCGAAACAATCCATCGTAAGTTCAGGGGCGGTGAACGGCCAGGAGCGGTCATCGCGCTATGGCGCGCCGCCCCCCGAATGAAGGCGTCGTGGTCACGGCCGCACTCCCGCGGGAGGCTTCTGTACTGCAAGGTTAGCCGGACCGGGCCTGGCGAGCTTCCTTCGACATGCACTACGTTGTGATACTTTCACAAAGATCGGCGCCAAGGTTCGCGCAGGTTGCTTAGCCAGACGACTAATCCGATTATCCAATAGTTGGCGCTCAGGGGGTGGGCATGCCTGCAGTAGGAAAGAGACATATTCGCTGGAGAGAGCCGATCACGATCCGCTTCGGCTTTTCCGGCATCACATCAGAAGAATCTGTAGTGCTAGCTCGTGGACGGCTAAGAGAGCAGTTTCCAGACCTGGACAAGCCAGACCAATGTGTTTACGTCGTTCGATTGAAAGGCGGCGTTGCCATCGACTACGAGAAGGATTTTTCGCCGGTGATATACATCGGCGAGGGTAACGCCGCTTATAGGCTGCACACGCACGCGAGCTGGATTGCCGAGCTTCTGGTTGCCGTACCCAATGCCGAAATTGAGGTGCGGGTCGCCGACTGCGTCAGAGCGAACGATACTAAACTGTGCCGGTATGTTGAGGCAGATATGATCGCTCGCTTTTTGAAAAAATACGGCTGTCTTCCTTGGTTCAATCGTCAGCGCGAGAGTAAACATGAAGGTAGGCGGACCTACACACGTGATGTCGTCAAAGAGTTCAACCAAAGAATCGGCAAGGTTCAAGGCAGTAATTACATCTGGGCCATTCGCCCCACTCACAACAACAAGCAACACGCGCCGTACTGTGCGGGGTGGAAGCCACGCGCTAAGAATTCATCCAAGCTGACGCTGCTTCGTGGCGCGGCTTAACTAAGGCGCTATCACCACAGCCAACTATGCCTCGCGGCCTACCACAAGCGGTTAAAGAGAATATCGAAAAATGCCAGCTTGCCACGCTTGCCGCGGTGGAGGCATACAACCGACCAGGCCGCCGCTTTCGTACGGCCCAATTCCTTGTGATGATTGTCATCGCGTGGACGGCATTGATCCATGCCGTTTATTTCAAGCGGAACATCAAACCTTGGTATAAACTCCGGAACGGCCGTTTTGAGAGGGTTGATGGGGATCCAAAGCACTGGGACTTGTCCGAGTGCATCAAGCAGTACTACGCCGGCACGACTCCTCCGGAGCGAAAGAATCTCGAGTTCTTGATTGGGTTGAGAAACAAGATTGAGCATCGCTACTTGCCGGAACTCGATGCGTCCCTCTACGGCGAGTGCCAAGCGGCGCTGCTAAATCTCGAAGAGCTCTTGGTCTCTACCTTTGGCAGCAAGTATGGCCTCGCCGAGCAGCTGGCCGTCTCGCTGCAATTTTCAACAGTCGTACCTCCAGAAAAGAAGCGTGCTGCGAGAGCTCTTGCAGTAAATCAGGCGAAATCTGTAAAGGACTACATCGAGACCTTTCGCGGAAACCTTCCCGCTGCTGTTTTGAACAGCATGAAATACTCCTACAACGTATTTCTTGTGCCTAAGGTCACCAATCGCGAGAGTGCGTCGGATGCGTCGGTAGAATTCATCAAGATCAATGAGGCAAGTCCAGAAGAGCTGATGCGACTCGAAAAATTGAATGTACTAATCAAAGAGAAGAAAATTCCTATCGCCAATTTGGAACTGTACAAGCCCAGTGTCGTTGTTAGACAAATCAATCAGGAATGTAGGCATGTCGTCAGCTTAAACGCGCATTCGGATGCTTGGCGACACTTCAATGTTCGCCCGGGCCCGGGCAGCCCTCGCCCGGAGCAATGTCGGACTGAGTACTGCGTGTACGATGAGGCGCACAGAGACTATTTGTACACTCAGGCTTGGATTAACAAATGCGTCGAAGCGTTCTCAAGCGCTGACACTTTCAGGCAAATTACTGGACGTCCTCCAGTAGTTCGCAACGGTGCATAGCGGTTGGTCCAGCCCCACGCCAACTCCGCGATGAGGCTTAAATTGGATAGCGAAGTCCACTCAGCTCAAGGATAGGGGGGCGGAGGCAATTAAGGCATCGCGACTGTCCGCAACGGGTCGAAAGCGGCGATTGAGGGCGCGCATACACGAGTGGTGCCTGGTTTCGGCGTATCGCGTAACTGGCCCGGCTGTCGATCCACCCTCCCACCATTCGTCATCTCTCCGGATCACAATGAAATCCGCGCGGTCGCGGTCGCGTTCGGCGCGGCAGCGCCCGCACATCACCTGGAGAGACACCGTGACCCCCACCATCACCGCCTTCGAACAGTCGCCCGATCGCGGCAAGGGTCTGGCGCGCGACATGCGCGTGCGCTGGGCGCTCGAGGAAGTGGGCCAGCCCTACGAGGTTCGCCTGCTTTCGTTCCGCGCGATGAAGGAGCCGGCGCATCTGGCGCGGCATCCGTTCGGACAGATCCCGACCTACGAGGAAGGCGATCTCGTGCTGTTCGAGACGGGCGCGATCGTGTTGCACATCGCCGAACGTCATGCGGGCCTGTTGCCGGACGACGCCAACGCGCGGGCGCGCGCGATCGCCTGGATGTTCGCCGCGCTCAACACGGTCGAGCCGCCGATCCTCGAACTCGTAACCGCCAAAATCCTGGAAGGCGACAAGCCCTGGGCCGGGGAACGCCTGCCGCTCGTCATGGATCGCATCCGCAACCGGCTG
Source organism: Rhodanobacteraceae bacterium (assembly GCA_035694895.1). Lineage (GTDB taxonomy): Bacteria > Pseudomonadota > Gammaproteobacteria > Xanthomonadales > Rhodanobacteraceae > 66-474. The sequence goes on from DASSFA010000007.1 coordinate 4,163, forward strand.
CAGCAGCTTTCCGCCCGCCTGGGCGATGCCGACTGGCTGGATGGCGCGTTCAGCGCGGGCGACCTCATGATGGTGCATGCGCTGCTGCGGCTTAAGCCCTCGGGCTTGCTGGACGAATACCCGAACCTCGCCGCCTATGTCGCTCGCGCCGAAGCGCGGCCCGCGTATCGGCGCGCGTTCGCCGCCCAGTTGGCGATTTTTACCGGCCAGCCGGCGACAGCGCGCTGATGCAAGATCCGCGTCGCACCCAGGGTGCCAGACACCATCGCGATCCGCCCGCCTCGGCGCTTCGCGCCCCTGCCGGCGAATGTTTGCTTCGCGCGCGACCGCTAGCCGGCGTTCGTCGGCCTGGCCGGCCGCTGCGACCAGCTCGGCGCGAACGCCGCGGGCAGCGCGTGGATGTCGTCCTCGCGGTCATCCGCATCGAACGCGAACCGTTGCAGGGGTTCGCCATCCAGCGCGCTTTCTTCCGGATCGAGCGTCCGCCAGGAACTGATCTCGACCGGCAGATAGCGCGACCAGCGCGAGGTGAACGCGCCGTAACGGAACACGCCGCGCAAGACCAGCGTGCGCTCGTTGAAGCTGAACTGCACCGGCGTGCCCTCCTCGGGCAACGCGTCGCTTACGGGAATCCATGTACTCATCGTGACAGACGCTCTGCATGCAAAAGTGGGCGCGGCTTCCTGCCGGCAAGACGGAAGCCCTGACAACCCATCCGTGGGTCATCAGAGCTTCCTGCATGAGCACAACAAGAAAGCGAGCGTGCTTCATGCATCACGGGGCCATCCTTGGCTCTAGGGAACGCGAGGTTCCCGCATTGTTCGAGCACACCTCGTGCCAGCCTCGGATCGCACGCACATCGCCCGCGCAGGCGCATTCCCATGCGGTTGCGGGGATTGCATGTCGATCCGTCACGCACTCGCGACGGCAAAGCTTTTCGCATGGCAGGGAAAGGAATACCGGCCGCCCGCGCGCGACCGCACACGCAGCGTTGATCGGGCTTGGGCATAAATACTGCTATCCCGGTTGACCGAACATGGAGCACATGGATGTCCCCTCGCGATGATGTTCCGCCACAGCCGGCGCGATTTTCGGAATCGTTGAAGCTGGCCTACGACGCGGAACTCACCCGCGTGTGCCACGTAATGAAGGCGCTGGAATGCGCGCAGGATGAATCATTGCGGCGCGAGTGGCGCGCGCGCACCAACGAGGCGCGTGCACGGGCGGCGATGCTCGCGCGCATGCTGGGCGAACTGGGCGTCGATCCGGACACCACGCGGCAGGCGACGTCCGACGGTGGCGACTGCCTGCTGGACGCGATGGAGCTGGCGCTGCGCAACGGCGACCTCACCGCCGCCGAAGCGATCGCGCGCGAGTGCGTGCTGCTTGCGGACGCGCACTGCACGCAGGCGTGGCGACGCGTGCAACAGGCGATGACGATCGGCGCCACGCTCGCGGCGTGAGTGCCGCGCGACCGCGGTTCGCGCGTCTGCCGGATTCCTACTCGCGCGGTTGTTCGACGCGCGGCGGGCCCGCCGGTTCGAGGTACCAGGGCACGCTGACCACCGTGATGCGGGTATCGCCGCAGCCGAGCAGGCGCTTGCGCAGCCGGCGCGCGCGGTGGGTGTGCAAAAGGACCTGGTACCAGCGTTGTTTCACCAGCTCCGGCACCAGCACCGCAATCCTGCGTTCCGGATACCTGATTTCCAGTTCGCGCACCACTTCGAGCACCGGCTCGTCCAGCTGACGATAGGGTGCTTCCATGATCCGCAGCCCGGGCATCGGCAGGCCCGCGGCGCGCGCCGGCTCCTCGACGTATTCGTGCCAGCGTCGGCGCAGTTCGTCGAGATGCTCGTCGTGCCCGGGCCCGCTCAGGCGCACCAGGTGCAACGCCGTCACTTCGGTGGATATGCCCAGGCCGAGGTCGAGTGCCTTGATCGTGGGGCGATCCCATTCTTCCACCACCACCAGCACCGCGGGCGGGGTGATGGCGAAGGACCCGACGGGCGTGAGTCCGCCGGTATGCCGGTCGACATGCTGGTAGTAGCCATGGATGCGCAGCAGCATCAGCACCACGCAGGGCACCGCGAGCACGGTGATCCAGGCGCCTTCGGTGAACTTCGCCACGATGATCACGATCAGAGTGATCGCGGTGACCAGAGCTCCCACTGCATTCACCGCGAGACGCAGATGACGGGCGCCGTGGCGGCCACCGCCGCGCTTCCGCAGCGCGCGCCGCCAGTGCACGGTCATTGCGGCTTGCGACATGGTGAAGCTGAGGAATGCACCGATCGCGAACAGCGGAATCAGCCGATCGGTCACGCCGCCGAATACCGCCAGCAGCAGGCCCGCGCTGGTGGCCAGGAACAGCAGTCCGATCGAGTACACCAGCCGCCGGCCGGCTTGCGCGAACGTTTCCGGCAGATAGCCGTCCTCGGCGACGTTGCGGCACAGCCGCGGAAACGCGATGAAACTCGTGTTGGCCGACAGCGTGAGCACGCACAGCAGCGCCGCCATCGAGATGAAGTAGAACGCTCCATGCCCGACCACCGCGCCGGCGAGCTGTGCGAGCACGCTGCGATACCCGGGTTGGCTCTGGTCCATGGCTCCGATCCGATAGGCGGGAATCAGCCAGCTCAGGCCCGCAAGAAGCAGCGCGAGCACACCGACGATGATGCTGAGCGTGGCGTGCGCGCGGCGCACCATCGGCTCGCGGAACGCCCCCATGCTGTTGCTCACCGCCTCGACGCCGGTCATGGCCGTGCAACCGCTGGCGAACGCGCGCAACAGCAGCCATAGCGTCAGCGGCTGTGATCCCGCCAGGGGCGCCGGCGCCACCACCGGATGCGGATGGCCGCCGGACGTGGCTGCGCGGAACAGGCCGATCGTCATCAGCACCGCGAAGCACACGATGTAGAGATAGGTCGGGAGTGCCCAGGCGCGGCCGGATTCCTGGGTGCCGCGCAGGTTGACCGCGGTGATCACTGCGAGGATCCCGAGGCACAGGGGCAGCGTGTAAGGATGGAGCCAGGGCGCTGCGGAGATCAGCGCGCCCACGCCGGCGGAAATGCCGACGGCGACGTTCAACACGTAGTCGATCATCAACGCGGTGGCGGCGAGCACGCCCGCGTGGGCGCCGAGATTGCGGCGCGCGACCGCATAAGCACCGCTGTTGCCGGGATAGGCGCGGATGGTCTGCCAGTACGATGCGTACAGCAGCACCAGCAGCAGGATGATCGGCAGCATGATCCACGCCGCCGGCACCAGCGCGGCGATGCCGACCGGCGACAGGATGGCCAATGCGGCTTCCGGCCCGTAAGCGAGGGAGCCCAGCGCGTCCAGTCCCATCGCGGGAACGCCTTCGAGCGCGCCGATCCTGCGCTTGGCCGCATCGCGGTTGGCGAGCCGGTGTCCGAGCAGCAGTCGCAGCAGATCCAAAGTCGGCCTATGCGCGCCGGGCCGGGGCGCCCTCGCGCCACAGCGCGCGGCACGACATCGGCCGGTCCTCTGCGCCGAGGCGGTATTTGTAGGCTTCGCGTCCGCGCAGGAAATGGAATTCATCCACGCCTTCGGCGAACGTGCCGCGCATCGCCGCCGCTACCGTCAGCAATCCGGGGCTGTAGCGCGACCAGGCCGGATCGAAACCCGTGAGATAGAAATGCGCGCTGCCGCCGCAGCGCATCACGAACGCGGCGGCGAGCGGACGGTTGTCGCACTTCAGGCGATAGAACCGGAGCAGTCCGGCCTGGCCCAGGTCCGGGATCACCGAGCGCATGAACGCGCACATCAGCGGATCGGCGAGCTTGCCGGACTCGCCGCGTTGCCGCCAGCGCCGCCCGTGCAGCCATTCCAGCGTGCGCGCCGCGCCGCGCCACTCGGATTTCGGCAGCGGCGCGATCGCCACCTCGCCTTCGCGCGCGAGATTGCGTTGCGCCAGCCGCAGGTTGCGACGGGTCTTGCCATTGATGCAGCCCAAGCCATCGTCGCCGCGCGCATGCGCGATCGTGCAGAGATCACCGTCGCGGATTTCGCTCTGCCAGCCCTGCGGCGCCGGTGCCTTCAGCAGCGGTGAATCGGGAGACAGTTGCTGCAGGTCGATGCGCGCGCAACCGAGCGCGTCGGCCGCGACGGCCAGCGCGTCCAGCAGCGTGGGAGCAAGTTCTTCGCGGCCGGGCGCGATCAGCGCATCGCCGTAATCGGAGGGGCCGGTGCCGGCCAGCAACAGCTCGCCCCGCCAGTTGAAGAACGGCAGCAGCGCGACCAGCGTGCCGTGCTCGCGCACCGCGATCGCGCGGGTGCGGTCCGGCGCGTAATGCCGCGCCCAGCACAGCAGCCACGACGGCGACAGGAATGGCACCGGCTGCTGGAGCGCATGCCACAGCGCCCACCATTCGGGACGCAGGGCGGCGAGTTCGGAAGGCGAACCGAGCACCTCGACGCTGCGCGCGGGTGCCGACGCGAGGGAAATCGGGATGGGCGTGGACATGCGGGCATTCCTGGAGAAGTTGTTCAAGTTCCGGGCACGAAGTCGTCGCGCGCCCTTTCGCCCCAGCCC
>DASSFA010000008.1:0-8681 GCA_035694895.1 Rhodanobacteraceae bacterium
GCCCGGCAACGGCTGGCAGCAACGTGCCATGCTGGTGAGCAGATTGCCCACGCCCTGGATCGTCAGCGCCCCCGGCTCGCGCCTGGCCGGTCGCGCCGCACGCACCGGTGCCGCCGGCGCCGGCGATTCGCCCTCGGCAAGCGCGCGCGCCAGTTGCCCGCTGCTGATTTCGCCCATGGCGAGCGCAACCAGCAATTCATCATGCGATTTCTGCCCGAGCCTGGCGTGCAATTTTTCGAGCGGGCGATCACCCAGCGCCAGCCGCTTCAGTTCGCGTTCGAGGATCTGCCTGCCTGCGGCGAGGTTGGCCGCATTGTCGACACGGCGGAACCATGCGCGCACCTTGGCGCGCGCGCTGCCTGTCTGCAGGAAGCCCTGGTGCGGGGACAGCCAGTCGCGGCTGGGCGCGGCTTCCTTCGCGGTGAGGATCTCCACCCTGTCGCCGCTCGCCGGTTGATACGTGAGCGGCACGATGCGGCCGTTGACCTTGGCGCCGCGGCAACGGTGCCCGACCATGCTGTGCACGTGGTAAGCGAAATCCAGCACGGTCGCGCCCTGCGGCAGGTCGAAGACCTCGCCTTTCGGCGTCAGCAGGTAGACGCGTTCCTCGGCCAGTTCCGAACGCAGGCCACCCAGCAAGGCCGCGTCGTCCTGCGCATCGCGCGATTCCAGCAGCTTGCGCATCCATGCCACGCGCGTCTGGTAGGCGGCATCCGTGTTCCCGCCTTCCTTGTATTGCCAATGCGCGGCCACGCCCAGCTCCGCGCCGCGGTGCATCTCGCGGGTGCGGATCTGCACTTCCAGCGTCTTGCCTTCCGGCCCGATCACGGCGGTGTGCAGCGAGCGGTAATCGTTGCCCTTCGGCCGCGCGATGTAGTCGTCGAACTCGTTGGGCAGGTTGGGCCACAACGCGTGAGTCACGCCCAGCGCCGCGTAGCAATCGGCCACGCTGCCGGTCAGCACGCGCAGCGCGCGGATGTCGTACAGCTCGCCGAAATCCAGCCGCTTGCGCTGCATCTTCTTCCAGATCGAATGGATGTGCTTGGGCCGTCCGGCGACCTCGGCCTCGATGCCCGCGTCCCTGAGCGCATCGCCCAGCATCTCCACGCAGCGCGCGATATAGATCTCGCGGTCGGCGCGGCGCTCGTCCAGCAGTCCGGCGATGCGCTTGTAGGTATCCGGATGGAGATAGCGGAAGGATAGATCTTCCAGCTCCCATTTCAATTGCCAGATGCCCAGGCGATTGGCGAGCGGCGCATGGATGTCGGCGGTGAGCCCGGCCAGTGCGCGACGCTCGCCTTCCGGCCAGCGCGCGGCCGCGCGCATCGCCGCCAACTGGCGCGCCAGCAGCAGGTACACAACGCGCAGGTCGCGGATGATCGCCAGCAGCAGTCGGCGCAGGCCTTCCGCTCCGCCCTGCGCACCGTGTTCAGCGTGCAATGCCCAGACGCGCTCGGCTTCGCGCTGGCCCTCGACCAGTCTCCTTAGCGGTTCAGGCAATTGCCCGGCACGCTCCGCCCAAGCGTCGGGCTGCGCGCGCGCCAGCGCATACCACCACGCCGCTGCGCGAGTATCCTCGTCGCAGCCGAGCCGATCCAGAAGTTCGCAAACCACGACGGTGAGTTCGCGCTCGCTCGCGGGCAGTTCGTGCGCGAAGGACGGCGCGGCATCCTGGCCGGTCGTTTCGGCGGCTTGCGGATTGTTGCGGATCTCGCTCACTTGGGGCTGTCGCAGCCGCAAAAAATCGGCTGCCGGAAAGACTGCTGAAAGGCCGTCAGTGTAACCGTCTGCTGTGGCTTTCGGCCCCTGTGAAGCCATGCAACCCGCTGCTATGATCGCCGCCCATGCGTACCCGAATCGTATTGCCGTCCATCCTGTGTGTACTGCTCGCCTTGCCGGCATTCGCACAGCAGTTCTCCTCGCTCGAAGAGCGCATGCCAGCTGCCGATTTCAAGGCCGCCGGCCTGGACAAGCTCTCGCCCGATGAACTGAAGTACCTGGATGCCTGGCTCCAGAATCACCAGCAGGTGAAGATGGTGAGTTCCAGTGGCAAGCCGGTGTTTTACGCTGACGATTCGGATCGCGAGAAGTTCGAGACGCATCTGGTCGGCACCTTCAGCGGCTGGAACGGCAGCAGCGAGTTCACGCTCAGCAACGGCCAGGTCTGGAAGCAGGCCGAATCCGGTGCCTATTCCTGCCCGACCACCACCAATCCCACGGTCACGATCAAGCCGATGATGCTCGGCAGCTGGCTGATGTACGTGCAGGGTTGCAACGACAGCGTGCGCGTCGAACGGGTGAAGTAGCGATAGACGGAAGAGAGAGACGGGAGGCGCAAGCCCGCGTTCATTCCCGTCTCCCGTTTCCCGTCTCCCGCTTTACCATCTCCACCGCCCTCGCGAGCCGCTTCGGCGAGACCGGTTCCGCCGTTCCCAGTTCCTGGGCGAATTGCGAGACGCGCCATTCCTCGATCAGCCAGCGCAGCATGTCCAGCGCCTCGCCTCGCGCCCCGCTCGCCCTGGCCGCCAGCCACTCGCGCCAGTAAGGCAGCACCTGCAGCAGCCGCGACTGGTCGCGCGCCGGATCCTGGCGCAACTTCTCCGCACGCAGCCGCATCGCGCGCAGGTAGCGCGGGAATTGCGCGAGCCGCGGCAACGGCAATTCACGCAGGAACCCTGGCGTCAGCAGTTCGTGCAATTGTTCGCGCAGGTCGTCGTAGCTTGCGCGCGCGAATCCGATCAGTGGCGGCTCCAGCCACGGTCGCAGTTCCGCCTGCGCACTGATGACCGGCTCTGCCGCTTTCAGCCGTTCCACTGCAGCCGGAAACAGCTCGCGCGCGATTTTCTCGCGCAGGGCCTCGAATGCGCTGCGATCGCGCACGTCGAGATCACTTTGCGCCAGCACGTCATCGAAGCCACCTTCGACGAGATCGGCGCGCAGCGCATCGATGCTGTCCAGCGGCGCGTATTGCAGTGCCACGGTGCGATGGATCGGCAACTGCCTGCGCGCGCGCTTGAACTCGGTCGCCAGGCCCAGGTGCAGCAGGCGCCGTACGCCCCGCGGATGCGCCTCGTCGGCATCCGCCGCGTGCTCGAAGACACGCAGCGCCACCGCGGAACCCAGATCCACGAGCGCGGGGTAAGCGAGCAGGTTGCCCTTCGAGCGCACGCTGCGCGGAATCGCATCGAAGTCCCAGGCCTGCACGTCCTCGCGTGCCAGTTCCGCATCGGCCGCCTGGGCGAACGCATCCCGGGCGCGCGCGTGCCACTGGCCGCGCAGCAGCTCCAGGTCGCGGCCTTCCGCCAGTGGCTTGCCGTGCTCGTCGTGCACCACGAAGCGCATCCGCAAATGCGGCGGCAATTCGACTTCCGCGAAAGCTTCCGCCACGACCGGCGCGCCGGTGGCGCGGGTGAGGAAGGCGGCAAGCGCCTGCGCGAGCGGTTCGTCGCGGGCGGATTCGGCTTCGACGAAGGCACGCGCGAAATCCGGCGCCGGCACGTAGTTGCGCCTCAGGGCTTTGGGCAAGCCACGGATCATGGTCGCGACCTTCTCGGCCAGCATGCCCGGAACCAGCCATTCGCAGCGCGCGGCGGGAATCGCGTTCAGCAGCGCCAGCGGCACGTGCAGGCTGACGCCATCGGCCGGATCACCGGGCGAGAAGCGATATTCCAGTCGCAACCGCTGGTGGGCGATGTGCAATGAAGGCGGAAAGGCCTGCGCGTCGGGTCCGGTCGCGCCGGCCATGATGTCCTGCAGCGACCAGCGCAGCGCGGCCCGCTGCACGGGCGCAGCCTTGCCGTACCATGCATCCAGCGCGGCGGCGCTCGCGATGTCCTGCGGCAGCTTGCCGGCGAAGAACGCGGCGCGCTCCTCGTCGGATTTCAGCAGGTCGAGGCGACGTTGCTGCGATTCGATTTCCCGCGCCTGCCGCAACGCGCCCGCATTGGCGCGCACGAAATCCGCGCGCGCATCCAGCTCGCAGCGCGCCAGCGCTTCGCGCAGGAAGATCGAGTGCGCGAGCTCCGGATCCTGCTTCGCGAACGTGACGGGGCGGCGCTCGACGAGGGTCAGGCCGAACAGCGTGACCTGCTCGTGCGCGATCACCGCGCCACGCGGACGCGACCAGTGCGGATCGTGCCAGCTGCGGCGGACAAGGTGCGCGGCCTGCCGCTCGATCCAGCGCGGTTCCACGCGCGCGCAATGCATCGCGTACACGCGCCCGCCCAGGTCCACGATCTGCGCCGCGAACAGCCACTGCGGTCCGGCCTTCGCCAACGCCGACCCGGGAAAGATGCGGAACCTGCGCTCGCGCGTGCCGCGGTAATCACCGCGCTCGTCCTTGCGCGCGACGTTGGTGGGAAGGCCGGAAAGGAGAGCGAGGTGGATGTTCTCGTAGAGCCGGGGATCGGGATCGGGTAGCGGGGGCGTGGCTTCGTCGCCCTTTCGCTGGTTGCGACCTTTCGGCGTTGCCGAGGCGGCTTGTGCAGAGCGCCCCCGCTGCCCATCCCCCGTCCCCTGCTCCACCAGCAACAATTGCCTGTGCAACTCCCGCCACTCCCGCATGCGCAAGTAGGAAAGGAAATGCCGCGCGCACCAGTCGCGCAGTTTCGATTGCGTCAATTCCTCGTGTGCGGCGCGGTAGGCGCTCCAGAGTTTGAGGATGCCGAGGAAGTCCGACTTCGGATCGGCGAATTCCGCGTGCGCGCTGTCCGCCTCGCCACGCTTGTCGGCCGGGCGTTCGCGCGGGTCCTGGATGCCCAGGAACGCCACGATCGGCAGCACCTGCTCGAACACGTGCAGCCGGCGCGCCTCGACCAGCATGCGCGCCAGCTGCACGTCGATCGGAATGCGTGCGAGGTCGCGGCCGATGCGCGTCAGCCGGCGCGACTCGTCGACCGCGCCGATCTCGGCCAGCCGCCTCCAGCCATCCGCGATCGCGCGCGGCTCGGGCGGCTCGATGAACGGGAAGCGCTCCACCTCGCCCAAGCCGATCGAGAGCATGGTGAGGATCACGTTCGCCAGCGCCGAGCGCCGGGTCTCCGGATCGGTGTAGCGCGGGCGCGCGGCGTAATCGTCTTCGTCGTACAGGCGCAGGCAAACACCCGGCCCGACGCGCCCGCAGCGACCGGCACGCTGGTCGGCGGCGGCCTGCGAGATCGGTTCGACGTGCAGGCGCTCGATCTGGCTGCGCTGCGAATAGCGCTTCACGCGCGCGGTGCCGCTGTCAACGACATAACGAATACGCGGGACCGTAAGCGAGGTTTCTGCAATGTTCGTCGCCAGCACGATCCTCCGTGCCGGGCCGGGCTTGAACACACGGTCCTGTTCGCCTGTCGAGAGGCGCGCGTACAGCGGCAGCACTTCGGTATGGCGGTAGTTGCGGCGGTTCAGCGCCAGGTGCACGTCGCGGATCTCGCGCTCGCCGGGCAGGAACACCAGCGTGTCGCCGCGCGGATCCTCGCGGGTGAGGTCGTCCAGCGCCGCGATGATCTGGTCCGACAGCGAAATGGGGTCAGGTTCATTTTTATTCCGCGGATCGACACTTTTTCCGGAACGCCCGGAAAAATGAACCTGACCCCATTTCGCCCACCGGATTTCGACGGGATAGGCGCGACCTTCGACTTCGATGACCGGCGCGCGCTCGAAGTGCGCGGCGAAGCGCGCGGTGTCTATCGTCGCCGAGGTCACGATCAGCTTCAGGTCGCGGCGCTTGCGCAGCAACGCCTTGAGGTATCCGAGCAGGAAGTCGATGTTGAGGCTGCGCTCGTGGGCCTCGTCGAGGATGATCGTGTCGTAGGCCGACAGCATGCGGTCGCGCGCGATCTCCGCGAGCAGGATGCCGTCGGTCATGAACTTGACAAGCGTGTGCTCGCCGACCTGCTCGGTGAAGCGCACCTGGAAACCGACTTTGCCGCCCACTTCCGTGCCGAGTTCCGCGGCCACGCGGCGCGCCATCGCGCGCGCGGCAAGGCGCCGCGGCTGGGTACAGCCGATCATGCCGTGCACGCCGCGGCCGGCGGCGAGGCACAGCTTCGGCAACTGCGTGGTCTTGCCCGAACCGGTTTCGCCGGCGATCACCAGCACCTGGCGTGAGCGGATCAGTTCGACGATCTCGTCCGCGCGCTGCGCGATCGGCAGCGACTCGTCGATCGTGACCGGTGGAATGGACGCCGCGCGTGCCGCGACGGCTTCGGGTGTCGGTTGCGTCCTGCGGGGGCGATTCATCCGGCGATGATAAGCGGACGAGCTTCTGTAGGAGCGCGCGAGCTTCTGTAGGAGCGCGCCTGCGCGCGACAGGAGTGGCGATCATGCAAGAGAGCTTCGAGGAGAGAACGGCGCTGCGTGGCGATCGCGCCCAGGCGCGCCCCTACCCGATCCCTGCCGCCATCACGATCACCCAGACCACGAATCCCGCCAGCGCGGCGATTCCGAGCGCCCGCCGCAGGGAAACGAAGCGCAGAGGCGCCATGGGCGCCAGCGGCTTGCGTCCATGCAGCATCGGGCCGATCAGGTTTTCGTCCTTGCCGATCCAGTAACCGAGCACCACCGCGACGTGGATGCCGATCAGGATCAGCAGCACGTTCTGGTTGATCTGGTGCACCTCGGTCAAGCTCCGCACCCAGGCCTCGGGAACGTGGGCGGCCCAGGGCCCGAATTCCGTATGCCGGCGATTGCTGGTGAACAATCCCGTGATTGCCTGCACCAGCAGGCAGGCCAGCATCGCCAGCACCGACCAGCCGCCCAGCGGATTGTGGCCGATATTGAAGCCGGCCTTGTTGGCGAGCAGGTCGCGTGTGTATGCCCAAGCGCGGCGCGGACCGCGCACGAAGTCGGAAAAACGCGACGTCTGCGACCCCACGAATCCCCACATCACACGGAACAGCAGCAACGCGAGTGTCGCGTAGCCGAACCGGACATGCCACTGCATGTTCAGCCAGTGCCACTCGGCCGTGCCGTACTGCAGCAGGATCAGGACCGCCAGCAGCCAGTGGAAGACGCGCGTGGGCAGGTCCCAGACCTTGGCGGGGATGTTTTGCATGGGGTTCATGCGAAGCGGTTCCTCCACCGCTGAACGGAGTGCGGTCGATCGGTTCAATGCGCAACGGCAGGCAAGCCTAGCAACGGTCCGCCCGCGCGGGCATGAACCGGTGGTCATGACCTCCGGCCCTGCACTGCGGCGCAAACTGGTGCATCATCTTCGGTTTCCGCCACAAGGAATTCCGCCATGATCCGCATCAACTGGGTGCTGGCCGCCGCGATAACCTGCGCGCTGGGCGCGTGCTCGTCCTCGCTGGACCAGCAGACAGATGCTTCCGCCAAGGCCGCGGTGCAGAGCGCCTCCAACGCGAAAGCTGCCGCGAGCACCGCAGCGCCGGCTGAGGCCAGCACGGTGGCAATGCCCGATCCCGCCTACGTGGACCATACGGTCAAGCCGGGCGACAACTTCTTCGAATATTCCAACGGTGCGTGGCTGAAGACCGCCACGATTCCCGCCGATCGTTCCAGCACCGGCACGTTCTACGAAGTGTTCAAGAAGGCCGAACAGCGCACCGCCGACCTGATCAAGGACGCCGGCAACGCCAATCCGCCGGACGGCAGCAACCAGCGCAAGATCGCCGATTACTACAAGGCCTACATGGACGAGGCCACGATCGAGCAGCGCGGCCTGAAGCCGTTGCAACCGGAACTGGATGCGATCGGCGGCATCGTCTCGCGCAAGGATCTGGCGCGCGTGCTGGGTTCACGGATGCGTGCGGACGTGGACCCGATCAACGCGACCAACTTCCATACCGAGCACCTGTTCGGGCTGTTCGTGACCAAGGGACTGGAAGAGGCATCACTGCAGATCCCTTATCTGCTGCAGGGTGGCCTGGTGATGCCCAGCCGCGATTACTACCTTTCCAGCGATCCGCACATGGTCGCCGATCGCGACGCGTACAAGGCTTACATCGCCGCGATGCTGAAGCAGGCCGGCATCAAGGACGCCGACAAGCAGGCGCAGATGGTGTTCGACCTGGAGACCAAGATCGCCAAGGCGCAGGAGAGCCTGGTCGAGAGCGAGGACGTGCACAAGGCCAATAACCTCTGGAACGCGTCCGATTTTTCGAAGAAGGCGCCAGGCCTGGATTGGGCGACGTATTTCGATGCGGCCGGCCTGGGCGGCATCAAGCAGTTCGACGTGTGGCAGCCGTCCGCGTTCACCGGCCTGTCGGCGCTGGTCGGCAACCAGCCGATCGAAGCCTGGAAGGCGCTTCTGGTCTTCCATACGCTGGACGAAAATGCACCGCTCTTGCCGAAAGCCTTCGCCGACCTGCATTTCGATTTCCACGGCAAGACCCTGACCGGCACACCGCAGCAGCGCGAGCGCTGGAAGCGCGCGGTGTCGGCCACCGGCAATGATCTGGGCGATGCCGTCGGCGAAATCTACGTGCAGAAGTATTTCCCTGCGTCCTCCAAGGCCGCGGCCGAGGACATGGTCAAGAACCTGCTGACCGCGTTCGATCAGGGCATCGACAAGCTCGACTGGATGTCGCCGGAGACCAAGGCGAAGGCGAAGGAAAAATTGAAGACGCTGCGCGTGAGCGTCGGCTATCCCGATCACTGGCGCGATTACGCGTCGCTGGAAATCAGGCCGGACGATGCGCTCGGCAACCACCTGCGCGCGGTGAAGTTCGAATACG
>DASSFA010000009.1:0-10193 GCA_035694895.1 Rhodanobacteraceae bacterium
GCACTCCATCATGCCGGCGCCGGAGCGCTCGCGCAGTTCCTTGACCATCGCGGCGGTGATTTCCATAGCTCTATACCTTTCGATTCAATTTGGGTAAACGCCGTCAGCAGGCGGCTTTTCCCTTCTCCCTTCGGGAGAAGGTGGCCCGAAGGGCCGGATGAGGGTTCGGGACGAGCGCGATCTCGCTCGACTGCCGAACCCTCACCCCTGCCCCTCTCCCGAGGGGAGAGGGGTTCAATGTTGTTACTCCGAAGCTTCCGCCTCGTCCTCGTCGGATTCTTCCTGGCGGGCCGGGGCGGCACCGCGGCGCTGCTGCGGCGCCGGCTTGCGGCCGGCGTTGTTGCGGCCGCGCGGAGCGCCCTTGCCGCGGCGGTCGTCGCGCTCGCGGTCCACGCGCGCCACCGGATTGCCTTCGGCATCCAGCTCGACGAACTCGTTCGCGTCGCCACGCGCGGCGGCCGGAGCGGCGGCCTTGCCTTCCAGGATGGCGTCGGCGGCGGCGCGCACGTACAACTGCACCGCGCGGATCGCGTCGTCGTTGCCCGGGATCGCGTAATCCACCAGCGCCGGATCGTAGTTGGTGTCCACCACCGCCACGACCGGAATGCCGAGCTTCTTGGCTTCCTTGACCGCGATGTCCTCGTGGCCGATGTCGATCACGAACAGCGCGTCGGGCAGGCGGCCCATGTCCTTGATGCCGCCCAGCGACTTCTCCAGCTTCTCGCGTTCGCGGCGCAGCGCCAGCACCTCGTGCTTGACGAGCTTGTCGAAGCTGCCGTCGGTTTCCATCGCCTCGAGTTCCTTCAGGCGCGCGACCGACTGCTTGACCGTGCGGAAGTTGGTGAGCATGCCGCCCAGCCAGCGCGCATTGACGTACGGCATGCCGCAACGCGCGGCTTCCTCGCCGACCGAATCGCGTGCCGAACGCTTGGTGCCGACGAACAGCACGGTGCCGCGCTTCTGGGCGAGGCCCGACAGGTAATTCATGGCATCCGAGAAGAGCGGAAGGGTCTTCTCGAGGTTGATGATGTGGATCTTGCCGCGCGCGCCGAAGATGTACGGCGCCATCTTGGGGTTCCAGTAACGCGTCTGGTGGCCGAAATGGACGCCGGCTTCCAGCATCTGGCGCATGGTGACTTGGGGCATGGTTTTCATTCCTGATGGGGAACCCGTTCCGCCAAGGCGGAAACCGCGCTTCGCGCGGGTGGTGCGGATTCCGGGGTTGGGCTTCCGCAGGTCCCGCGGCAACGACCCTCTTGCGAGGGACCCCGGTGCCGGTTCACGACCTGCGTGTGTATTCGCCGGTGACGCCCGGCGTGGGCGGCTTGACATGAGCCAAGCCGCGGAATTCTAGCATCGGTCGGGTGTGCTCACAACAAGCATGGCTTCGGAGGCGCCGATGACGGATAATCGTGCGACTCCGTCCTTACCTTGGTCGAGCCCGTCGCCGACTTGCGGCGCGCGGCTCAATCCAGACTTTCGATGCCCGTCACCATCAAATCCCAGCAGGATATCGAGAAGATGCGCGAAGCCGGCCGGCTTGCGGCCGAAGTGCTCGCGCTGATGACCGAACACGTCAAGCCCGGCGTGACCACGGAAGAACTCGACCGCATCGCGCACGACCACATCGTCAACGTGCAGAAGGCGATCCCGGCCAACATCGGCTACCGCGGTTTCCCCAAGACCCTGTGCACCTCGGTCAACCACGTGATCTGCCACGGCATCCCTTCGCCCGGCAAGGTGCTGAAGGACGGCGACATCGTCAATATCGACGTCACCGTGATCAAGGATGGCTGGCATGGCGACACGTCGCGCATGTATTTCGCCGGCAAGCCTTCCGTGCTGGCCAAACGGCTGGTGGACACCGCCCGGGAAGCGATGATGCTGGGCATCCGGCAGGTGCGCCCTGGCGCCACGCTGGGCGACATCGGGCATGCGATCCAGCAGCACGCCGAAAGGGCAGGTTTCTCGGTAGTTAAGGATTACTGCGGCCACGGCATCGGTCGCATCTATCACGAAGACCCGCAGGTGTTGCACTACGGCAAGCCCGGTACCGGCATGACGATCGAGAAGGGCATGGTGTTCACGGTCGAGCCGATGATCAATGCCGGCAAGCCCAACGCGAAAGTGCTGCCCGACGGCTGGACGGTGGTGACCAAGGATCATTCCTTGTCCGCTCAGTGGGAGCACACGATCGCGGTCACCGACGACGGGTTCGAGATCCTGACGCCCTGGCCGGACGCCTGAAGAGGGGCGAGGAGCGAGGAGCGAGCCCAGCTTTGGATGCCGCTCATGGCATGGATAAGGGATACGATTTTGGCGCCCTCGCTACACGCCCCTGATCCCTTTTCATCCTGGCCATGAAGGCTGACATCGCCATCCCGCCGCTCCCCCGCCTCCCCGCCGCATTGCCGCGTGCGGGCGTATCGGAGGAGGCGCGCGCGGCGCTGCGGCAGTTGCTGGGCGATCACGACCGTGCGCTGGCGGCCGCCTTCCGCAACGGTGCGCAGGCCGTCGAGCTCGCGCATTTGCGCGCGCAACTGGTCGAACGCGTGCTTGCACACACGTGGACCGCGTACCTGGGCGAGGGTGCGGAAGCCGCGCTGTTCGCGGTCGGCGGTTTCGGGCGTGGTGCGTTGTTTCCGCATTCGGACGTGGACCTGCTGGTGCTGGTCGAAGAACCGCCATCACCACAAGTCACACGCGCACTGGAAGCATGGTTCGGCTGCCTCTGGGACATCGGCCTGAAACCCGGCCACGCGGTGCGCACGCCGGGACAGTGCCGCGAGATCGCGGCGGAAGATGTCAGCGTGTTCACCAGCTTGCTGGACGCGCGGCGGGTCGCCGGTGCCCAGGCATTCGAAGCGCAACTGCGCGCGCTGGTGGCCGATCCGGCGCTGTGGCCGGCCTGTGCGTTCCTGGAAGCCAAGCGCGCGGATCGCGATGCGCGCCACGCCAGGCACGACGACACCACCCACAACCTCGAACCGAACCTGAAGGACGGTCCCGGCGGCTTGCGCGGACTCGACCTGATCCGCTGGCTCGGTGCGCGCGTCGCGGAGGCGCCGGACCTCGATGCGCTGGTTGCGAGACAGTTGCTGGATCCCAGCGAGCGCGACGCGCTGCTCGGAGCCGAGCGCGTGCTGCAGCGCGCGCGCTATGCGCTGCATCTCGAGGCGGGCCGCGCGGAGGAGAGACTGCTGTTCGACTGGCAGCGCGCGCTGGCCACGCGGCTGGGTTTCCAGGACGACGGCCGCAACCTCGCGGTCGAGCAGTTCATGCAGACTTTCTATCGCGCCGCGGGCACGGTCGAAAGGTTGTTGTCGCAACTGCTGGAGCGATTCGAGGAGTTTCTGCATCCGCTGCCCGCGCCGCAGCCGCTGGACGAACATTTCGCCGCGCGCGGGACGCGGCTGTCGCTGCGTGACGAGCGCCTGTTCGCGCGCGAACCTTCCGCCATCGTCGCCGCGTTCGCCTGCCTGCTCGATCATCCGCAACTGCGCGGCTTTTCCGCAGCCACCATGCGCGCGCTGGGACAGGCGCTCGTGACGCAGGGGAATCTCGACGACGACCCGCGCGCACTTTCGGCCTTCCTCGCCCTGCTGAAGCGCGGCGCAGGTGCCGTGCGCGCGCTGGAGGCGATGAACCGCCATGGCGTGCTCGCGGCGATCCTGCCGGCCTTCGCGCGCGTGGTCGGGCGCATGCAGTACGACCTGTTCCACATCTATACGGTGGACGAACACACGTTGCGCGTGCTGCGCAACGTCGCGCGCTTCGCCGAGCCGTCCGCGCGCACGGAATTCCCGCTGGCCTGCGAAGCCTATGCGCGTCTGGAAAAGCCGGAGCTGTTGTTGCTCGCGGCGCTGTTCCATGACATCGCCAAGGGCCGCGGCGGCGACCATTCGGAGTTGGGCGAAGCGGAAGCGCGCGTGTTTTGCGCAAAGCTGGGTTTGCACGAGGACGACATCGATCTGGTCGCGTGGCTGGTGCGCTGGCATCTCATGATGAGCGTGACCGCGCAACGGCAGGACATCAGCGACGCCGAAGTGGTGCATGCGTTCGCGGTGCAGGTCGGCGACTGGGAGCGGCTCGATCATCTTTATCTGCTGACGATCGCGGACATCGCCGGCACCAGCCCGAAGCTCTGGAATTCCTGGAAGGACCGGCTGCTGGCGGACCTGTATGTCGCAGCGCGTTTCGTGCTGCGACGCGAGCTGGCGCGACCGGCGCAGGCCGATACCCGCATGCGCGCCTCCCGCGAGCGGGTCGCCGCGCTGTTGCGCGAGCAGGGCCGCGATCCGGAAGTGGTGCGGAAGCTGCTGGACGATTTTCCCGATCACGCCTTCCTGCGCCAGCCCGACGCCCAGATCGCGTGGCAGGCCGGCGCCTTGCTGGATGCGCCGGAGCAGCAGCTGGTCGTGGCCGTGCATCCGAGCTCGCCGCGCGGCGGCACCGAGGTGTTCGTCTGCGCGCCGGATCGCGATGGCGTGTTCGCATCGGTGGTGGCGACGCTCGATCGTGCGCGCTGCAGCGTGATGGAGGCGCGCGTGCTGGCCACGCGCGGCGGTCGCGCGCTGGATGCCTTCACCGTGCTGGATGCCGAGAACCTGGCGCCGCTCAACGACGAACGCGCGCGTGACCTGCGCGCGTCGCTGCTGCGTGCGCTGGCTCCGAACGCCAGGCCCGCGCAGCCGCCGCGGCGCGGGCTGGCGCGCAGGCTGAAGCACTTCCAGCGCGCGCCGCAGGTCGATTTCCAGGACGCGCCGGAGCAGGCGCGAACCCGCCTCGCCCTGGTGTGCACCGATCGCCCCGGCCTGCTGGCGCAGGTGGCGCAGGCCTTCCTCGAAAGCGGGGTACGCGTGCATGATGCGCGCATCGCCACGTTCGGCGAGCGCGTCGAGGACTTCTTCGAGCTCACCGATCGCCGCGACCTGCCTCTGCCGCCGCCTGTGCAGGAGAGGTTGCGGTCGGCATTGCAACGCCATCTGGGTGGAGACACCGATGAACTGGGGAGCAGCCATGCACGGGCATGATGGGTGTGAAGCCGAAATCGAAAGCGCCTGGGGACATCGCGACTCGCTCGACGGTGCGCACATCGCGCATCTGCGCCCTCAACTCGAACGCGTGCTGGACGGGCTCGAGTGCGGCGCATTGCGCGTGGCCGAACCGCACGAGGGCGGCTGGCGCGTGCACCAGTGGATCAAGAAGGCGGTGCTGCTGTATTTCCGCGTGAATGCCGCACGCGAGATGCACGGCGGTGCGATGGCTGCCTTCGACAAGGTGCCGCTGCGCTTCGCCGGTTCCGGCGAATCGGAGCTGGCCGCCATCGGCGCGCGCATCGTGCCCGGCGCCCTGGTGCGGCGCGGCGTGCACATCGCGCGCAACGCGGTGCTGATGCCGAGCTACGTCAATATCGGCGCGTACGTGGGCGAGGGCACGATGGTGGACACCTGGGCGACGGTGGGCTCCTGCGCGCAGATCGGCGCCCGCGTGCATCTTTCGGGTGGCGTTGGTATCGGCGGCGTGCTGGAGCCGCTGCAGGCCAATCCGACCATCATCGAGGACGATTGCTTCATCGGCGCGCGCTCCGAGGTCGTCGAAGGCGTGATCGTGGAGCGTGGCAGCGTGATCGGCATGGGCGTGTTCCTCGGGCAGTCAACCCGCATCTACGATCGCGCGACGAAGACGATCTCCTACGGCCGCGTGCCGGCCGGCAGCGTGGTGGTCGCGGGTTCGCTGCCCGCGGCGGATGGTTCGCACAGCCTGTATGCGGCGGTGATCGTGAAGCGCGTGGACGAGAAGACGCGGTCGAAGACGAGCATCAATGAATTGCTGAGGGATGAAGCAGGGACGAGGAGTGAGTAACGAGGGCGCCAGTCGCAAAGCGGGGATGGGGGAGTGTAGTGGGGCGCACGTGCCACGGCTCAGGCGAGATCGGGATCTCGGAGACGGCAGGGCAAAGCGCTCTTGGGGGACTGGATGGATGCGAACCAGATCGGTTTTCGCGCCCCCGCTACCCGTCCCCAATCCCCGGCCATATCGTGAACCCGCGAATGACGAGATCGCCACATGACCCAAGCCACCCTCTACGGCCTGCCCACCTGCGACACCTGCCGCAAGGCCCGCAACTGGCTGGATCGCTTCGGCGTGGCGTATGCCTTCGTGGACTACCGCGCCGATCCGGTTCCGGCCGCGACTCTGAAGGAATGGGCGAAGCAACTCGGTGGCTGGGAAAAGCTGGTCAACAAGTCGTCCACGACCTGGCGCAATCTGCTGCCGCAGCGGAAGAATCCGCAGAGCGACCCCGAGTGGACGCTGCTGCTGAAGGAATATCCGGCGCTGATCCGGCGTCCTGTCGTCGTGGCTGGCGATGGCAGCGTGCACGTCGGTTTCAGCGACAACGGTTTCAAGAAGCTGTTCCCGCACGGATGAGCGACCGCCGCGTCCGCCACTATCGCAGGAACCTGGGCCTGGAGCGCGACAACGCGGCGCTGTATGCGCGCCTGGCGGAACTTGCGCGCGAACCCCAGCTCAAGCGCGTGTACCGGCGCATCGCCGAAGGCGAACAGGCGAACGCGGCGTTCTGGGAAGCGCGCCTGCGCGAACTCGGCGCGACCGTGCCGGTTTCGCGGCCGCGATTGCGCGTGCGCGTGCTCGCGCGGCTCGCGCGCGTGTTCGGCACCGATTTCGTGATGCCGACGGTGGTCCGGCTGGAACACGCCGATCGCGCCGGCGCACCGGTGGATCGCGGCAGCGACGGCGAAAACCTGTTGTCCGCGCAGCCGCGCGCGGGACGCGACCACCGTCATCGCGCCGGCCGCGGCAACACGCTGCGCGCATCGGTTCTGGGCGCCAACGACGGGCTCGTTTCCAACGTGAGTCTGGTGATGGGCATGGCCGGTGCGGGCAGCGGCAATCGTGCGGTGCTGCTGGCCGGCTTGGCGGGACTGGTGGCGGGCGCGTGTTCGATGTCGCTGGGCGAATGGCTGTCGGTCAACAGCTCGCGCGAGTTCTACCAGGCGCAGATCAGGGAGCGCGCCGAGCGCCTCGCCACCGCGCCGGAAGAGGGCGAGCGCCACGTCGCGAATATTTATCGCGACAAGGGCATGAGCCGCAGCGAGGCGAAGCATCTGGCCGGGCACCTCGCCGAATCGCCGAGCGCGGTGCTGGACACGCTCGTGCGCGAGGAACTCGGCGTGGACCCGGGCGAACTCGGCGGCTCGGCGTGGGGCGCGGCGATTTCCTCGTTCTGCCTGTTCGCTTTCGGTGCCGCGTTCCCGGTTGCGCCTTACTTCTTCCTTGGTGGCCGCGAAGCCTTCATCGCGAGCATCCTTTGCACCGCCGCGGGACTGTCCCTGATCGCCGTGGGCTCGGCCCTGTTCACCGGCCGCGGCGTGCTGTTCTCGATCGTGCGGCAGTTCGCGATCACCGCATCCGCGGCCGCGATCACCTGGGGCGTAGGCGCCTGGCTGGGCGGCGTCATCGGTCGCTGATTGCTATGCTGCGCCGGCCGTGAATTGCCGAGCGTGGCCATGTCCGAAGTCCTCGATCTCACCTGCGAACTGATCCGCCGCCATTCGCTGACGCCGGACGACGCGGGTTGCCAGCAACTGATCGCGGAGCGGCTGCAGCGCGCGGGTTTCCGATGCGAAAGCCTGCGCTTCGGCGAAGTGGACAACCTCTGGGCGGCGCACGGGCAGGGTGGGCCGGTATTGGTGTTCCTCGGCCACACCGACGTGGTGCCGAGCGGTCCGGAAGAAAACTGGAGTTCGCCGCCGTTCGAGCCAACCATCCGCGATCGAAAACTGTACGGTCGTGGCGCGGCGGACATGAAATCCGGCGTCGCGGCGATGACGATCGCGCTGGAGCAGTTCGTCGCCGCGCATCCGGATCATCCGGGCACGGTTGCGTTATTGCTGACATCGGATGAGGAAGGCCCGACCAACCTCGATGGCGTGCGCCGCGTGGCGCAGCATTTCCGCGAGACCGGCCAGCGCATCGACTGGTGCGTGGCCGGCGAGCCGTCCTCGAAGGAGAAGCTCTGCGACCTGATCCGGGTCGGCCGGCGCGGTTCGCTTTCCGGCACGCTCACGGTGCGCGGCGTGCAGGGACACGTTGCGTATCCGCAGCTCGCGCGCAATCCGATCCACATGGTCGCGCCCGCGCTGGCCGAACTCGCCGCCACGCGCTGGGATGATGGCAATGCCGATTTCCCGCCGACCTCGTTCCAGGTGTCCAACCTCAATGCCGGCACCGGCGCGCTCAACGTGATCCCGGGCGCACTGGTCGCGCATTTCAATTTCCGCTTCAGCACCGCGAGCAGGGCGGATTCATTGCGCGAACGTACGGAAGCGATCCTGCAAAAACATGGTCTCGATTACGCGCTGGAATGGAACCTTTCCGGCGAACCGTTCCTGTCGCCCGCAGGCGGACGCCTGCGCGAAACGGTAGTGGCGGTGTGCCGAGAGCTGTGCGGCGCCGAACCGGAACAGAGCACCGGTGGTGGAACATCCGATGGCCGCTTCATCGCACCGCTCGGCGCGGAAGTGGTGGAGCTGGGGCCGGTGAACGCCAGCATCCACAAGGTGGATGAGTGCGTGACGGTGGAAGAGCTTGAGCGGTTGCCCAGCTTGTATCTGGCAATCGGCGAGCGGTTGCTGGCGGAGTAATCCGTGGGATGATCTGTCGCGCAATGCGGGATTCTGGGATCAAGTCCTGGTACTCGCATCCTGCGTGATGCACTCACGCTGCCGCGGTCGCGGCCTGCGCGCGTTTCAGCAATCCCTTCGCCAGAAACAGCTCGACGCGTTCGAACGGGATGCGGTCGCCGGCATCGCCGCCGTAGTACGCCTCGACGATGTAGCCGTGTTCGTCGATCAGGAAATCGGCCGGCATCAGGTTGGTGGTGTTGAGGCCGGCGAAGCCGACGATGCGCAGGCCCTTCAGCAGCGTCGGGATGCGCGTGACCACGCCTTTCCATTTGCGCCAGAACGAACGCTCGATGCCGTAGGCCTCGTGCGCGGTCGAGGTCGGGTCGGCGATCACGCGGAACGGCCGCGGCTTGCGTGCGACGAAGCGGCGCACCTCCTCGGGCGTGGAGGTGAACACTGCGACGATGTCCAGCCCGAGCGCGGACAGGCTGGCATGGTTGTGGGTGAGTTCGTAGATGCGGAAGTTGCAGAACGGACAGGCCGCGTCGCGGAAGAAACACAACAGTGTGCGGCGTTCGCCTGCGCCGATGGTGACCGGCTTGCCTTCGATGTCGGTCAACTGAAGCCGCGGCGCCTTGACTGGTGCAGCGAGTCTCATGGCGATTCTCCCCGATCGTCTCCGGTCGCAACGGACAGCCGCGCCAGCACTGTTTCGGTCATGCGATCGCAGCGCGGGCCCAGGAACGGGAACGCGTCGTTCAACGCGTTCGCCAGGTTGTCGTGCAGCGCGCTGCGCAGCAGCCGGCGCGCGCGATGCAGGCGCGTCTTTACCGTCTCGGCACGGATGTCCAGTGCCGACGCGGTTTCCTCGATGCTGCATTCCTCGACGTCGCGCATCACGAACACCACGCGGAACGGTTCGGGCAGCGCGTCGATCGCGCGTTCGATCAGCACGCGCATCTGCGCGCGACTGGCGTCGGCAACCGGATCTTCGCTGCCGTAGCGGGTGGGAAACATGAGGATGCGTCCATCGCCGTGTTGTTGTGCGGCTTCGACTTGCTCGATGCCGACGGTGGGTTTTTGCCTGCGCAGCCGGCCGTAGCATTCGTTGAGCACGATCCGGGTCATCCAGGTCAGCAGGCTGGCTTCGCCGCGAAACGTGTCGAGCTTGGCGAAGGCCAGCGTCCAGGCTTCCTGCACCGCATCCTCGGCTTCCGCATCGTCGTTGAGCACACCCCGCGCGACCCGGAACAGGCGCTGGTTGCCGCGCCGCATGATCTGGCGGAACGCCTCGCGGTGGCCGTGCCGCGCGTACGCGACCAGCTCGGCGTCGCCGAGCGTGGCGTAGTCGATGGCGAATGCCTGGGACATACGACCCCCTTCAACACCCATCCGATGCAGCAGCCGGGCCAAAGGTTCCCGACCGCGGGTTCGGCGCGTTCAGTGGGTCGCGGGCACCAGTGTCATCCGGTACTTCGCGGGCCCGGGCAGCAGCGGCGTGGGCGCGCCGCGCACCCAGTCCTCGTGACCCGCGCCGAAGTA
>DASSFA010000010.1:0-9598 GCA_035694895.1 Rhodanobacteraceae bacterium
AGGATTGCGGCGATCGCTATCCCTCGCAACTTTCCGGCGGCCAGCGCCAGCGCGTCGCGCTGGCGCGCGCGCTGGCGGTCGAACCCGGCCTGTTGCTGCTGGACGAGCCGTTTGGCGCGCTGGATGCGCAGGTGCGCGTGCGCCTGCGGCGCTGGCTGCGCGAGCTGCACGACGAGTCGCGGTTGACCACCATCTTCGTCACCCACGATCAGGAAGAGGCGCTGGAGCTTGCCGATCGCATCGCGGTGATGAACAAGGGCCGCATCGAGCAGATGGATACGCCGGAGGCTCTCTACCAGCACCCCGCGACGCCGTTCGTGTGCGAGTTCATCGGCAAGGTCAACAAGGTTCCGCTGAGCTACAGACAGGACCGGCTGGCGGCGGCCGAGTGGTCGTTGCCGGAGCCGCCGTGGGCGGACCGATACGGCGCGGCCATGGCATACATCCGGCCCGAGCACCTGCGCGTCGAGGACGATGAAACGCGGCCGGCATGGAACGCGCGGCTGCGCCACATCTACCTCGCCGGCAGCGTGACGCACCTGGACCTGCACGTCGCATCCCTGGAGCAGGCGCTCGAAGCCGACATCGCAAGCGAGGAACTCGCCTCCCTCCGCCTGCGTCCCGGCATGGACCTGCGCATCAATCCGCGCAAGGCGGTCATCTTTCCCCATCGGCATGGCAGCACCGACCTGATTCCGGAACTGCGCTGGGAGTGGCGGGATGCAAAGGATGCGGGGCGGGAAATGGTCGCCTTCGTTCCCTCTGCTCCGGCCCTGAGCATGTGAGCCCGCGCGCGTGGTGGAGCCCGGCATCCGCAGGCGCCCGGTCAATGCGGCGAACCATTTGTTCGCCGCACGTGCGCTGCGCGATTTCGGCGACAGTTTCGTGGCGATCCTTCTTCCCGCCTATCTGCTCGCCCTGGGCTTCACGCCGTTCGCGGTGGGCGTTCTGGCGACCGCATCGCTGCTGGGTTCGGCGGGCCTGACCATCGCCGCGGGGTTGCTCGGAGCCCGCTTCGGTTACCGCCGATTATTGCTGGCCGCCGCATGCCTGATGATCGCCACCGGATTCGCGTTCGCCGCGTTCCACGATTACGCCATGCTGCTCGCCGTCGCCTTTGCCGGGACCATCAATCCGTCGGCCGGAAACGTCAGCGTTTTCGTTCCCCTCGAGCACGCCGCGCTCGCGGGCACCTCTGAAGCCAGCGACCGCACCCGGATGTTCGCGCGTTACAGCCTGGCCGGCGCCCTGGCCGCCGCGCTTGGCTCCCTTGTCGCCGGCGCGCCCGAACTCCTGCGCACGCTTGGGCTCGATCGCGTTGCCGCCATGCAGGCGATGTTCGTCTTCTACGGTTTGCTGGGCGTGGCAGGGAGAGCGCTTTACTCGCGGCTTCCGCGGCGCACGGCCGCGTCGGCGACACCTGCAGCCGCCGCGCTGGGGCCCTCGCGCGGGATCGTGTTCAAGCTCGCGGCACTGTTCAGCCTCGATGCCTTCGCCGGCGGCTTCGTGGTGCAATCGCTGCTCGCGTTATGGCTGTTCCAGCGATTTCATCTGTCGCTGGCCGAAGCCGGCACGTTCTTCTTCCTTGCGGGCCTGCTGGCCGCGCTGTCATATCCGGTCGCGGCACGCTTGTCGCGGCGCATCGGGCTCGTCAACACGATGGTGTTCACCCATATTCCTTCGAGCGTCGCGCTGATGCTGGCCGCGATCGCACCGGCGCTGACGCCGGCATTGATCCTGCTGCTGGTACGCGCCGCGCTGTCGCAGATGGACGTGCCGACGCGTTCGTCCTACGTGATGGCCGTGGTGACGGAGGCCGAGCGCGCGGCGGCCGCGAGTTTCACCTCGGTGCCGCGCAGCCTTGCCTCGGCGGTCAGCCCGGCGCTGGCGGGTGCGCTGTTCGCCGCTTCGTATCGCGCGTGGCCACTGCTGATCTGCGGCGCGCTGAAGATCGTCTACGATCTCCTGCTGCTCGCGCAGTTCCGTGACCGCAAGCCGCCGGAGGAACAACATTGGGCAGTGCGCAGGTGACGCACGGAGCAATCAGGCCCCTCGACCGCGCCGCTGGTTCACCGACGCCTGCAGGGCCGTCGCGAGCCCCGCGTCACCGCTGAGCATGTCCTTCCAGCGCAGGTCCACGCCGTTGCGATGCCCCTTTTCGACGAGCTTCATGCCTTCGGGATCGATCGTCAGCGTGTAGGTCTTGCCGTCCACGTCGAGCGCGCGCTTGAGGGGCTTGTCGAGCGGGGTCATGTCAGTGCGATTTCCCAACGCGGTCGGTGGCGGATGCGCGTGAGCGAGGGCGCTTGCGCAGGTGCCCTGCCCGACGACGGTCATCATCCGCAACGGGCGTGGGGTCGTCGTCAAGAATGTACCTCGCGCCTCAGCGGAAGGCTGCCCTTCCAATGTCCGGTTCCAACGCGCAGTTGGCGCCTGCGCTCTATACTCAAGGCGCCGGTCCCGTCTTCGGGCAGCCGCCATGAATACAGGAAGTGATTCGCCAGGCGGTTCCGCTGGGAGCGCTCACAGACATGAGCGACATGACGGCGACGCTGCGCGCGCCGACGGCAATGCGCAAAAGGCTTTCCTGCTGAAGCTCACCGATGCGCTGCGGCCACTCTCCGATGCCGCCGAAATCCAGTTGACCGCATCCAGGATGCTCTGCGAACACCTCGGCGCCAGCCGCACGCTGTATGCCGAAATAGAAGGCGAACCGGGCGCCCAGGTATCCGTGATCCGGGGCCAGTACGTGTGCGAGGGCCGGCCACTGCCCGAGCGCATTCCCTATCCCGATTTCGCCGCTGGATTCTTCACCGAGGTGCTGCGCCGGGGGCAACCCGTCGTCGTGACCGACGTGGCGGTCGATCCCCGTTTCGATGACGAAGTCCGGAAGGCCTGGTCGAAGGCGGGCGTTGCCTCGCTCATCATGGTTTCGCTGGTGAAGCAGGGACGGGAGGAGGTCAACTTCGGCGTGGACAGCGTGCGCCCGCGCGAGTGGACGCGGGCGGAAGTGGAACTGGTGCGGGAGGTGGCGGAACGCACCTGGGCGGTGGCACGGCGGGCCCGGGCCGAAGCGGCATTGCACGAGAGCGAGGAAAAATACCGGTCCCTGCTTGCCGAATTGGCGTGGGGTTATGCTGAGTGCGAGCTGGTCCGCGACACGGCGGGCCGCACCGTGGATTACCGCTTCCTCGATCTGAATCCCGCCTTCGAGCGGCTGGTCGGGATTCCTGTCAGCCGTGCGCTCGGCCGCACGGGGAACGAGGTTCTTCCGGACCCCGAAAGATGGTGGTCGCGGACCTTCGATCGCATCCTAAAGGCAGGTCGGGCGGAGCGCGTCGAACGCGAGGTCGCCCCGCTCGGCCGCTGGTACGAGGTCTACGTCTACCCGCACGCGAACGACGGCTTCACTGTTTTCTTCGACAACATCACCGATCGGAAGCACGCCGAGATCGCCCTGCGGGAGAGCGAGGAACGACAGGCTTTCCTGCTGAAACTCAGCGACGGGTTGCGGCCGCTGGCCGAGCCGGCGCAGATCCAGGCGGAGGCGTGCCGGCTGCTCGGCGAGCACCTGCAGGTGGATCGCGCCTACTACGTCGAGATCAGCGAACAAGAGGGCTACGCGCGCGTCCGGCACGACTACCTGCGTGGGGAATCGCCCTCGCTCGCGGGCGATTTCCGGCTCGTGGATTACGGCTGGGCCGTGCCGTTCCTGCGGCGCGGCGAGAGCGTGGTGGTCGCTGACGTGGAAAATGCGGAGCTTATTCCCGAATCCGACCGGCCCGCCATGTCGCAGGCGCGGATCAGGGCCCACATCACCATTCCTCTCTTGAAGGGCGGAGAGCTCGTGGGCGCGCTCTCCGTGACGGATTCCGAACCGCGCGCGTGGTCGGGGGCCGACGTCGAACTTGTGCGTCAGAGTGCGGAACGCGTCTGGGCGAGCATCCTCCGCGCACGCGCCGAAGCGGCCCTGCGCGAACGCGAAGTGGAGTTGCAGCGGGCGGCACGCACGAAAGACGAATTCCTCGCGATGCTGGGACACGAGCTGCGCAATCCCCTTTCCCCGATCGCGACCACCCTGCAGCTGATGAAGATGCGCGCTCCCGCCGTGCTGACGGCGGAGCGCGACGTCATCGAGAAGCAGGTGCGTTATCTCACCGACATGGTGGACGACCTGCTGGATGTCGCGCGCATCACGCGCGGGAAGGTCGAACTGAAGACCGCGCCGGTCAACATCTCCGAAATCGCCACCGCCGCGGTCGAAACCGTGCGGCCTCTCCTGGAGGAACGCGAGCACACGCTGCATGTCGAGGTCGAATCCGGCCTGGCGGTGCAGGGCGATTTTCGCCGGCTCGTACAGGTCCTGGTGAATCTGCTGACCAACGCGGCCAAATACTCGCAACAGGGGCGCGCGATTTACCTCGCCGCCGCCGCCGAGGGAAACGAAGTAGTGCTGCGCGTCCGCGATGAAGGCGTCGGCATCGAGCCGGAAATGCTGTCGCGCGTGTTCGATCTCTTCAGCCAGGAGTGGCAGTCGCTTGATCGCTCTCGCGGAGGCCTGGGGCTCGGGCTGGCCATCGTGCGCAATCTGGTCACCCTGCATGGCGGCAGCGTCAGTGCCTCCAGCGAGGGGCGCGGTCGCGGCAGCGAGTTCGTGGTGCGGTTGCCGCGGCTGAAGGATGTCGCGCGGGCGCCCGCGGAACCTGCCAGCCCGCAGGTGCCGGAAACCGGGAACGCCGGAAAGACGCGTCCCAGGGCCAAGGTGTTGGTCGTGGATGACTACGCCCTGGCGGCGGAGAGCCTGGCCATGCTGCTGCAGGAGTTCGGCTTCGAAACACAGATCGCCCATGATGGCGCTACCGCGCTTGCCGCGATCACGCAATTCCAACCCGACATCGCGCTGATCGACATCGGACTGCCGGTGATGGACGGCTACGAGCTCGCGCGAGCCATCCGTTCGATGGAGCAATTCAAGGACATGCCCCTGATCGCGGTCACCGGCTATGGCCAGGAAAGCGACCGCGTACGCGTCAAGGAAGCCGGTTTCAACGAGCATCTGGTCAAGCCGATCAATGCGGAGCGGATCGGCGAGATCATCAAGACGATGCTCGGCCAATGATCCGCCTGCGCAGCAGCGACAGCGGGCCGGTGCTCCCGGTTCCTCCCGGCCATCGCTGTTTTCTCGCGTGCGCAGTTCGACGAAACGGCTGTTCGTGATCAAGCGACATGCGAACGAACGGCCCGAAATCTTCGGCAGTTCGGGCGCCATGCAAGAACACCGAGCTGTGATTGGCCTTTCCGGCCCGGCGGTCGTGGGCCCCGATTTCGGGGGTATCCCTTCGCCTCCCTCCCCATTAATGTGACGCAGTTCGCAGCGACGGCGAATCAGGCGATAATCCCGCGCCGTCAGGGGGAAGCAATCGATGCTCCAGCGAATCCATTTCATCTCGGGCCTGCCGCGCTCGGGCTCGACCTTGCTCTCGGCGTTGCTGCGCCAGAACCCGCGCTTCCAGGCTGCCATGTCCGGTCCGCTGGCCGGCATGTTCGGCGCGCTGCTGGGCGAGATGAGCGAACGCAACGAGTTCGCCGTCTTCCTCGACAACGCCAAGCGCCGGCGCATTCTCCGCTCCCTGTTCGACGAGTTTTACGCCGACAGCACCGCCGAGGTGGTGTTCGACACCAGCCGCGCCTGGTGCGCGCGCATGCCGGCCATCGCCGACATGTTCCCCGAGGCGAAAGTCATCGCCTGCGTGCGCGAGCTGCCATGGATCATCGACAGCATCGAGCGGCTGGTGCAGAAGAACCTCTACAGCCCTTCGTCGATCTTCAACTACACGCCGGGCGGAACCGTGTACACCCGCGCAAATGGGGTGGCCGGCGCCGACGGCATGGTGGGCTCGGCCTACGACGCGCTGAAGCAGGCCTGCTATGGCGCGCACGCCGACCGCCTGCTGCTGGTGCAGTACGAAACGCTCACGACCCAGCCCGCCCAGGTGATGAAGGCGATCTACGACTTCATCGGGGAGCCCGTTTTCGCGCACGATTTCGAACATGTCGAGTACGACGTGACCGAATTCGACAAGCGCGCCGGCACGCCGGGCCTGCACACCGTCCGCGGTCAGGTAAAGGCAGAGCCGCGCAAGTCCCTTCTGCCGCCGGACATCTTCCAGCGTTTCACCAACGATGCGTTCTGGCGCGACGCCCAGCGCATTCCCCCAGGCCTGCACATCATCTGAACAGAGCCTGCTGCACCGGCACCCGTCCCTTCCCTCTTCGAAAGACACGCATCGGGGGCAACACCATGAACCGCATCTACAGTCTCGTCTGGAACCGCGCGTTGGGCATGTTGCAAGTCGTGTCGGAACTCGCGCACGCGCAGGGCTCGTCTTCTGGCCCATCCGCATCGCGCACTCCTCGCCGGCATCCACTTGCCCTGGCGATCGCCGCGTTGGCATTCACGTGTGTGAGCGTGCCGGCATGGAGCCAGACCTGCACGCCCGCCGACTCGTCCGGATGCGGAGCGGCGGGCGGCGTCGGCGGGCGCCCCGGCCGCAGCCCGGACGGCGGCGCGGGCAACGGCACCGGCGGCGATGCGATCGTCTGGAATCCCAACACCAGCGAAAGCGCCGGCAGCACTGCCAGCAACGGCAACGGCGGCGCTGGTGCCAATGGCGTGTTCGACGTCGGCGGAACCAACATCACTTCCGCCGGCGGCGCGGGCGGTAGCGTGGGGGCGACCGGATCGACGGGTGTCGCCGCATCCATTACCGGAGGCACCGGCGGCGCGGGCCAGGCAGAGTCCGGTGGGAGCATCGTTGGCGGCGGCGGTGGCGGCGGCGGTGCAGGTGTCTATATCAACGATGCCAGTTCGGCGCCGATCATAGGAAGCACAACGACCCTCGCCGGCGGCATGGGCGGCATGGGCGGCGATGCGATGGCCAGCATTGCCAACGGCAATGCCACCAACGGCGACCCCGGTGCGGGCGGCGGCGGCGGCGCGGGCGTGATCATCGCGTCGGGTGCAGGCGGCGTGTCGCTTATCAACAACGGCAGGATACTGGGTGGCGCCGGCGGCAACGGCGGCAACGGCGGTTATGCCGGCAGCGGTGGTGGCGGTGGCGATGGCTTGCTGGTGCTCGGCGTGGGCAGCGCCATCACCAACAATACGACGGGCTCGATCATCGGCGGGCTCGGCGGCAATCCCGGCATCTACCAGGACGGCGGCAACCTGCCCGGCGGTTACGGCGGCGGCGGTGCCGGCGTCAACCTCGTCGGTGCCGGGTCGTCGCTGGAGAATGCGGGCACCATCCTCGGCGGCAACGCTTTGACAGCTTCCTCCACTCCCAGCGCACAAGACGGCCAGCCGGGTGTCGGTGTGCGCGGGTGGGGCGGCACTACCGTCATCACCGACGGCACGATCGCCGGCGGCAACAACGGCAACGTGCAGGCGGACTCGGTGCTGTTTTCCGGCGGCGACAACCAGATCGTGATCCTGTCGGGCGCCAGCTTCACCGGCAACATCCAGAGCATCAGCGGCAGCACCAATGGCGGCGACATATTCACGCTGGCCGGCGACGTCAACGGCTCGCTCAATGCCGGGTTGATCAACGGGTTCACCACCGATACCAAGACCGGCAACAGCAACTGGACACTGACCGGCACCGGCAACGCCGGCATCAACTGGACCATCCAGCAGGGCGAGCTGACCGGCAACAGCAGTACGTTCGACGGTAGCCTGACGTTCGTGGGCAATGGCATCGGAACGCCGGCGGTGGACTTCAATCAAACCACCACCGGCAGCTATGCCGGTTCGATCAGCGGCGCCGGCAATCTGATCAAGGATGGAACCGGCTCGCTCACGCTTGCAGGTAATCTATCCACCTTCAGCGGGCCGTTCACCATCAACCAAGGCACGGTGATGCTGACCGGCAACGGCAATCTCCAGGGCGCCGACGTTTCCGATGCCGGCACGCTCGATGTCAGCGGCACCAGTGGTACGACGGCGACCGTCGACCGCATTTCCGGTAGCGGCGTCGTCACGCTGGGCTCGCATACGCTGGCCATCAACAGCGCCGCCGGCGACAACTTCAGTGGCGTGATCGGTGGCACCGGCAGTGTCGTGCTCAATGGCGGCACGCAGACATTCTCCGGCAACAATACCTATGTTGGCGGCACGGCGATCAATGCGGGCACGCTAACCCTTGATGGCAATAACGATACGTCGACCGGCCCCACTACCGTGGCATCCGGCGCCATGCTGATCGTCGGCGACAGCTCGCATGCCACGGCAACGGCGGGCGGCGATGTCAGCGTCAGCGACGGTACGCTCAGCGGCTTCGGCACGGTCCAGGGCAGTGTCACGCTTTCCGGTGGCGCTGCCATGACGCCGGGCACCGCGCTTGCCGCCGGCACCCTCACCGTCGGCGGCGACCTCAATATCGGCACCGGCTCGAATCTGAATTTCGACTTCGGCGCACCCGGCCCGAACTTCAGCACACCCGGGCAAAGCGACCATGTGGTCGTGAACGGCAATCTGGCGATCGCCAGCTCCACGCTCAATGCCTCCAATCTCGGCAGCATGGGGCCGGGCTTGTACAACCTGTTCACCTGGGGTGGCGCGTTGACGATCACCGGGGGCGGCTTCGCACCGCCCAGCGGCATGTCACTGCAGATACTCACCGCCACCAAGCAGATCAACCTGGTCGATACACAAGGCCTCACGCTCGACGAATGGGATGCGGATGGACTCGCCAGCGCCACGCAGATGGGCGGCGGCAGCGGCACATGGAGCGTGTCGTCCAACACCTGGTCCGATACCAATGGCCAGCATGTCGGACCGATGTCACCGCAACCGGGGTTTGCGATCTTCGGCGGCGCTGCGGGTACCGTCACCGTGGACGACAGCGGCGGCCAGGTCGGCGTTACCGGCATGCAATTCGCCAGCGATGGCTACCACCTGACCGGCGGTGCCATCGACCTGGTTGGACAAGGCGGCGTCGCGCCGGTCTTGCGCGTCAGCAGTGGTGCCACTGCCACGATCGACAACGAGCTGGATGGCACGAGCGGCCTGAACAAGACCGACGGCGGCACGCTGGTGTTGACCGGCAGCAATCCCTATACCGGCACGACCACGCTCAGCGGCGGCTATCTGTCGGTATCGTCGGATGCAAACCTCGGCGCCGCGGCCGATCCGCTGGACTTCGAAGGCGGCACGCTGGAAATCACCGGCACCACGTTCAACCAGACGGCGCGCACCATGATCTGGGGCAGCGCGGGTGGCGGCTTCGACATCGATGCCTCGGCGAATACGTTCACCGTGACGCAGACGCTTGGCGGCAGCGGCGGGCTGTTGAAGTCCGGCGCTGGCACTCTGACGTTGACCGGCGCCAACACCTTCACCGGCGGCACCGCTGTCGCGGCGGGTACGTTGGCGGTGGGCAACGACCAGGCGCTCGGAACCGGCACCGTGGACATGGCTGCGGGAACCACCCTGTCGTTTGCGGCGACCGGGCTGTCGCTGGCCAATGCGTTCGCGTTGAACGGCGATCCCACCTTCGACGTGGCGAGCGGCCAGACCGATACCGTGAGCGGAGTGATT
>DASSFA010000011.1:0-14304 GCA_035694895.1 Rhodanobacteraceae bacterium
CAAGAAGCGGCTGGGCTGGTTGAACGCCGAGGAGGTGCGTGCGGTCGCCAGGGATCTGGGGGTGCCTGAAACCACGGTGCGCGAAATGGAATCGCGCCTCTCCGGCCGCGACGTCGGCTTCGACGCGCCGGCCGACGAGGATGACGAGCACGCACCACCCGCTCCGGTCATGTACCTGGAGGACCACGGCGCCGATCCGTATCTCTCGGTGGCCGAGGCCGACGAGGAAGCAGACCAGCTCGACACCCTGCAGCACGCGCTGGGCAAGCTGGATGAGCGCACGCAGGACATCATCCGCCGCCGCTGGCTGGCCGAAGACAAGGCCACGTTGCAGGAACTCGCCGACGATTACGGTGTCTCCGCCGAGCGCATCCGCCAGCTCGAATCGAATGCGATGAGAAAGATGCGGATGGTGTTCGAGGCGTAAGTTCGAAACCAAAAACGGAGTTCAAGGAGCCGCAGAGATGCGGCTCTTTGTTTTTCACCGCTGTTCCGTTCCGATCTCCGATTCGTCAATAAACATCCACTGGATCCACATCCAGCGACCAGCGCAGATCCCGTGGTTGCGGGAGTTCGTAAAGCTGCGGCCACCATGTCGAGAGCGCACGTCGCAGCGGCCCGCGCTGTCCGGCCTCCACCAGCAGTTGCGCGCGATGGCGTCCGGCGCGCAGCGGCATCGGCGCAGGAAGCGGGCCGTTGACCTGCACCGACTCGCCGGCCGGAAATGCAGCGACAGCAGCCTCCAGGAATCCGTCCAGTGCGGCGCGATTGCCTGCCTCGGCGCGCAGCAGCGCCATGTGCGCAAACGGCGGCAGTCCGGAAGCGCGGCGCTCTCCGAGCTGCTGCGCGGCCGCGGCGGGATAGCCGCCGCGCAACAGCGTGGTGAGCAGCGGGTGCCCGGGTTCGTGCGTTTGCAGCCAGACTTCGCCGGGCTTGTCGGCGCGCCCGGCGCGTCCCGCGACCTGCACGATCAGCTGCGCGAGTTTCTCGCCGGCGTGGAAATCCACGCTGTGCAGACCTTCGTCCACCCCGACGATCGCGACCATGGTGAGATTCGGCAGGTCGTGGCCTTTCGCCAGCATCTGCGTGCCGACCAAAATGGCGGGCTTTCCATCGGCGAGCTGGTCGAGCAGTTTTTCGAACGAGTCACGCCGGCGCGTGCTCTCGCGATCCACGCGCAGCACCTGAATCTCCGGATAGCGTGCACGCAGCGCTTCTTCAAGACGCTCGGTGCCGTGGCCCTGCGGCGCGAGGGCTTGCGTGCCGCAATTCGGACACTGCTGTGGCCAGGCTTGCGTGTAACCGCAGTGATGGCAGATCAGGCGCACGCGGCCGCGATGCACCGTGAGCGGTCGTTCGCAACGCGGGCATGCCGCATGCCAGCCGCAGGCATGGCAGAGCAGCACCGGTGCGTAACCGCGGCGATTCCTGAAAACCAGCGCCTGCTCGCCGCGCGCCATGCACGCGTCCAGCGCTTCCAGCAATGCGGGCGATAGCCCGTGCTGCATCTTCAGGCCGCGCAGATCCAGCACGTGTACGGGTGATGCGTGCCGCGCGTGCACGCGTGCGCGCAGGGACACGCGCGTGTAGCGGCCTGCTTCGACATTCGCCAGCGATTCCAGCGAAGGCGTGGCGCTGCCCAGCGCGATCGGAATCTCCAGCGCCTGTGCGCGCATCAGCGCGAAATCGCGCGCGTGGTAGCGGAAGCCGCCTTCCTGCTGCTTGTAGGAACTGTCGTGCTCCTCGTCCACCACGATCAGGCCTGGTTTCGCCAACGGCGCGAATGCCGCCGAACGCGTGCCGAGCACGATCGCAGCCTCGCCGTTCAGCGCAGACAACCATGCGCGTGCGCGATCGCCTTCGGCGAGATTGGAATGCAACAGCGCGATCGGTGCATCGAAGCGCGCGCGCAGACGCCGCAGCATCTGTGGCACCAGACCGATCTCCGGCACCAGCACCAGGCTTTGTTTGCCCTCGCGCAGCGTGCGCTCGATCAGTTCGAGATAGATTTCCGTCTTGCCGCTGCCGGTCACGCCGTCCAGCAGCCACGCGCGGAAGCCGGGCTCCGCCGCAAACATGCGCTCGGTCGCGGCGCGCTGTTCTTCAGTCAACGCATGAATGCGCGGCTTCGCTCGCCATGCATTCGACGAAGGCTGCGCCACGCAATCGACCAGCCCTGCTTCGCCGAGCCGCCGCGCCGCGGCACGCCAGCCCGGCAGCAGCGCGTCCAGATCGCCAGCGTGTTGCGGTGCTTCGGCGAGAATTTCCAGCAACTGTGCGGACGAACCGCGCCGGCTGCGCGCATCGCGCGCGCCGCGACCTGCGGTCGTGAGTTGCCACATCTCGTCTTCGTTGCGCGGCGGCGGCTTGTCTTCGCGCAGCCACGAAGGCAGCGCGCCGAACAACACCTCGCCGACCGCCCCGCACCAGTAGTCGCCCGCGCGCAGCAGGTTCGCCAGCAGTTCGGAGGTGAAGACCGGCGCGTCATCCAGCACGCGCAGCACGGGCCTCAGTTGCTCGTGCGGAACATCGGATGCGGAAACATGCGCGACAACGATGCCGACGCGGCGTGCGCGACCGAATGGAACCTCGATGCGCGAACCGGGTACCGGCGGTGCGCGATCGTCGGGCGGCAGGTAGTCGAACGATCGCGGCAGCGGCGCAGCCAGCGCGACGCGCAGCAATGTATTCACGTTGGTGCCCCACGAGAGCCCGATCGGGGGTTGCACGCGATTGTTGCCGGGGTAAGTAACAAGGCGATGCAAGTGGCGGGTAGCGTAAGGATTTCACCCTTATCCACAATGCGTGTGGATAACGTTGTGGAAGGCTGCGGGAACAGCGCGTCCGAGGGGGCATTCCCGCGTGCTGTGCGACACGCTGGCGAAAGTTTGACCAACTCGGAATTGCACTTGCGCATCAGCCACTTGGAAATTCGCGATTGCGCGGCCACGGCATCTGCGCCGGGTTCCGGGCAGGCTGCTTGCCCAGTGCTTTGATGCTGTGCACAACGCCAGGCCGTGCCGTGAAAAAAGTTCATCGCCGCGCCTTCAGCAGGCCGCGACGGATGTGACGTCGATCACCAAACGCGCGCCGGCAGGCTCCGCGGGACTTGTGCCCGCGCGTGAAGCCCTCGGCGACCCTGCCTGCAGTTCGGCGAGGTGCGCGATCATGCCTGTGCCAGGCTCAGGAAGAATGCGGCGCCGATCGAGAACGAGAGCAGCACCGTGTAGCAGATGCCCACGCACCAGTACTTGATCGTGGTGAAGAACCAGCCCTGTCCATACACGCGCTTCTGCATCAGCCACAGGTACACGAACAGCCAGATCCATGCCGCCGCGATCGCAAGCGCGAGCGGCACGCTCAGCCATGCGGTTGGCGCCATCGCTTTCAATGCGCCCAGCGCGAACAGCACCAGAATCGAGAGAAAGATGAACGCGTGGCTGTGCAACGCCACGATCAGGTGTTCCATGTAGAGGCGGCGCTTGAAGATGTAGAACACCTTCAGGATCAGCGCGAACAGCGGCAACAGCACGAACATGGTCTGCGGCAGCACCGAGAGCGCACCGACCACCAGCCGTTGCACCGCCGCGCGGCGCGCCTCCGGCGTGCCGTGCCGCATCGCGGTGACGTTGTCGTGCATGCGTTGGCCTGCACGATTCAACCAGTCGTTGGCGAATCCCGGAAGCCAGCTCACGTGGAGCGCGCTGCGCTGCAAATCCCATGTGCCGTCGTCGAGCAGGTCCACGTCGGTCTTGTCCCGGCTGCCCGCGGTCACGGTGCCCTTGCCGGAAGCATTTGGAGCGGCGCTGCTGCCGGCAGCCGGTGCCGCCGTGCTGGCCGCCGCGGCCGGCACGGCGACTCGTTCCAGCTCGGCTGTACGCTGCGCGGCATCGCGCTTCGCCTTGTCGCGCGCCATTTCCAGGCTGTTGCGCGCGATCGCCGGCAGGTACGGATTGGCCAGATCGGCATTGATCTTGTCCAGGGCCTGCTTTTCCTGCGCGAGCACCTGCGCCCGGGTTTGCGCCTGCTGGAAAGTGTTCGTGCCCTTCTTGTCGTCGAAGTGCACCCAGGAACCATTGTCCACAGCGAGCTGCATCACGAAGAACGCGAGCAGGGCCAGGAAGAACATGAGCCGGAACGGGGTGACGTAGCGCACGCGCCGTCCGGCGAAGTATTCGCGCGTGAGGAAGCCCGGCTTCAAATACAGCGCCGGCAGGGTGCGGATCACGCGTGAATCGATGTTGAGCACCGTGTCGAACACGTCGCCCAGCACGCCGGAGAGATGCCGGATCAGCCCCTTCACCGGCTGGCCGCAGGCGTAGCAATACTCGCCATACAACGGCGCGCCGCAGTTGGCGCACACCGGGCCGGGAACGGGCGGCGTGACGGATTCCGGTTTGGTTACCATGCCGTGCCTGACCTGATGGATTCCGATGCGCATTCTAGCCATTGACCGCGCGCGTTACGCGCGGGAAACCCGCGCCACCGTGAAGCTCGCACTGCCGCTGATCGCCGGGCAACTGTCTTCGATCGGCATGAACGCGGTCGACGTGGTGCTGGCCGGGCACTACAACGCGCACACGCTGGCTTCCGTCGCGGTGGGCGCCAACGTGTGGCTGCTGGCGCTGGTCTGCGCGATCGGCGTGATGATGGCGTTGCCGCCGTCGGTCGCGCACCTGGACGGCGCCGGCGCGAAGCACGAGATCGGCCCGTTGTTCCGGCAGGCGCTGATGCTGGCCGCCGCGCTCGGCGTGCTGCTCTGGTTCGGCGTACGCCATGCCGGACCGCTGCTGCATCTGCTCGGCGTGGATCCCGAATTGCTGCCCGACGTGCAGGCGTTCCTGCACGCATTGAGCTGGGGCGCGCCGGCGGTGTGCTTCTACTACAGCCTGCGCGGGCTTTCGGAAGGCATGAGCTGGACACGGCCGACGATGTTCTTCGGCTTCACCGGACTCTGCGCGCTGGCGCCACTGGGTTATGTGCTGATCTACGGCAAGTTGGGACTGCCCGCGCTCGGCGCGCAGGGCAGCGGTATCGCCAACGCGATCGTGCTCTGGTTGCAGGTCGCCGCGTTCGCGACATACGTGCGGCTGTCGCCGCGCTATCGCGAGCTGCACCTGATCGCGCGCTTCGAGCGCCCCGACCTGCGCGCGATCGCGGGACTCCTGCACATCGGCGTGCCTATGGGCGTGACGCTGCTGATGGAAGCGGGCATGTTCTCGATCGCCGCGCTGCTGATCAGCCGCTTCGGCACGGTCGCCGCGGCGGCGCACCAGATCGCGATCAACTTCGCCTCGATCACCTTCATGGTGCCGCTGGGGCTGGCGCTGGCGATCACCGTGCGCGTGGGCAATGCCGCAGGCCGCAACGACCCCGTCGGAGTGCGCTACGCCGGATTCAGCGGCATTGTACTGACGCTGGTCACGCAGTGCGTGGCTTCGGGTTTGATGCTCGGCCTGCCGCACTGGATCGCGCGGGCTTATACCGATGCGCCTGCGGTCATGGCACTCGCCGCGCATCTGTTGATGCTCGCAGGCGCGTTCCAGTTCGCCGACGGCATCCAGGTCGCGTCCAACGGTGCCCTGCGTGGATTGAAGGATACGCGCGTGCCGATGTTCATCACCGTGCTCGCGTACTGGGGCATCGGAATGCCGATCGGTTATGTACTCGCGTTCCATGCCGGCTGGCGCACGCCCGGCATGTGGATCGGTCTCAGTGCAGGCCTGTACGCGGCGGCGGTGTTGCTCGGAGCGCGTTTCGCGAGGCTCGCAAGCAAGGAGAACTGGAAGCGCGCGCACGCCGGAGCACCGGCATCCTGATCGTGACGTAATCCCCGCGCTCCGCTACGCTGATCGTTCGCAACGAGGATCGGAAGCATGAGCACGCAACCCTCCGGCGGATTCTGGAACGGCCTGCGCACCATCGGCCGCGCCATCAATATCGTGCGGCTGGTGATCATCAACGTGATCTTCTTCTTCATCCTCGCGCTGATCGCTGCCGCGTTGAACCGCAGTGCGCCCAAGGTGGATGCCAGGAGCGCGCTGCTGCTGAAGCCGGACGGGCAACTGGTGGAGCAATACAGCATCGATCCGGTCAGCCGCGCGCTGGCGCGCATGTCCGGCGAGCAGACCGGGCAGGTGCAGGTGCGCGATCTGGTGCGCGCGATCGACGCCGCGGCGAAGGACGACCGCATCCAGCGCATCCTCCTGCAACCGGATCGCCTGCAGCCCGGCGGCTTCGGCGCGCTGGAGGAGGTCGGGGCGGCGCTGGACCGCTTCCGCGCGTCCGGCAAGCAGGTATTCGTGTGGAGCGCCGGCATGGACCAGGGCCAGTACCTGCTGGCCGCGCACGCGAACAAGATCCTGCTCGACCCGCAGGGTGCGCTGATGATCACGGGGCTGGCCAACTACCGCAGTTACTACAAGGACCTGCTGGACAAGCTCGGCGTGGACGCGCACCTGTTCCGCGTGGGCGAATTCAAGTCTGCCGCCGAACCTTTCATCCTCGATGCGCCATCGCCCGCTTCGCTGGAAGCCGACAAGTACTGGCTGGGCGGCCTGTGGGACACGTGGCTGGGCGAAGTCGGCAAGCTGCGCGGCATTGATCCGAACGTGCTGCGCGACGACGTCGACAATTACCCGCAGGAAATCCAGGCCGCGAACGGCGATGCCGCACAGCTCGCGCTGAAGCTGCATCTCGTGGACGGCCTCGCCACGCGCGAGCAGGTCGTAAAACTGATGCAGAAGCTGGGCGAGCCCGCCAACCATGGCACGGGCTTCCGTGCGGTGGACATGGACGGGTACCTCGCGCAGATGGGGCCGGAAGGTTTCGGCAAACCAAGCGTCGCCGTGGTGGTGGCGGAAGGCGAGATCATCGGCGGCAAGCAGCCGCCCGGCACGATCGGCGGCGAGTCCACGGCTGCGCTGATCCGTGCCGCGCGCGCCGACAACAACGTGCGCGCGATCGTGCTGCGCGTGAACTCGCCGGGTGGCGAGGTGTATGCGGCCGAGGAAATCCGGCGCGAAGTGCGGCTCGCGCGCGAAGCCGGCAAGCCGGTGATCGTCTCGATGGGCGACGTCGCCGCCAGCGGCGGCTACTGGATCTCGATGGATGCCGATCGCATCTTCGCCGAGCCCGACACCATCACCGGCTCCATCGGCATCTTCGGCCTGTTCTTCACGGTTCCCAACGGCCTGGACAAGCTCGGCATCCACACCGGCGGCGTCGGCACCACGCCGATTGCCGGTGCGTTCGATATCCGCCGGCCACTGGATCCGAACGTCGGCGTGATGATCCAGAGCGTCATCGAGAAGGGCTATCGCGATTTCGTCGGTGGCGTGGCGCAGGCTCGCGGCAAGAGTTTCGCCGATATCAATGCGATCGCGCAGGGCCGTGTCTGGACCGGCGCCCAGGCGCTGCAACGCGGGCTGGTGGACCAGCTCGGCGGACTGCACGACGCGATCGCGCTGGCCGCCAAGGACGCGCATCTCGGCAACAACTACACGCTGCGCTACGTCGAGAAGCCGCTGAGCGCATTCCAGAAATTCCTGATGAATTTCGGCAGCAGCAACGGTGCGCACGTCCTGGCTTCACTCGGCGTGCGCCTTCCTTCATGGCTGGCGCAGGTGCCGGCCGACGTGCTGCAGAAGGCGCCGGAACTGAAGCTGCTGCAGCATGCGCAGGCAGGCAGGCCGGAGGTTTATGCGTACTGCTTCTGCACGGTGCACTGATACCCACCCGTCATTCCCGCGAAAGCGGGAATCCAGTGTCTTTGCTGTTCGACATCCATGTCTTTTTTCGCGCCGTCCGACGGCGCGGGTTACTTTCCTTTCGGGGAAAGTAACCAAAGCCATTGGCGCCTGGCATGACGGTCTCGCCAACGTCCGGTTGGCTCGACTGCCCTGCGCTTCTCGCCGGACGCGCGCCGGCACGAACTCGCACGTCCCTGTGCTCGGACATCGCGCCTTTCCCGCGCGCCCGGCTGCGATGCTCGGCGTCACGCGACGGCGCCTTAAGCTCACTTCGACACGGCCATCCATGGCCTGCTCCGGGGACTCAATGTGATTGCGCGTCAATATCCGCGCGCTGCTTCGCCGCTTGATCATCCACGATCTTCTGCACCGCCTTGGCTTTGTCGCGATCCTTCACCAGCGTGCCGAGCGGCGAGTTGAGCACCACGCTTGATTCGGTCTGCGGCTGCGGCGCGTCTTTCGGCTGCGGCGCCTGCGGGTTGTTGGGCGAGCACGCGGTCGCAAGGCAGGCGCACAGCGTGGCGTAAATCAGGATGGCGACGGGGCGCGACATGGTGGCAGCCTCCTGCGTGATGGCCGAAGTCTCGCGCGCGGCGCACGCCGGTGCAAGCTTGGGTTAAGCTCGTCGCAACCAAGCAAAAGAGCCCGGCATGAACGCTGCGCACCTCTCCCGCTGGCGACTGGACGGACAGACCGCGCTCGTCACCGGCGCAAGCCGAGGCATCGGCCTTGCGTGCGCGCGCGAACTCGCCGCGCTCGGCGCGCAGCCATTGCTGGTCGCGCGCGACGAATCGCAACTGCAGGCCGCGTGCGAGGAAATCGCCGAGGATTTCCCGGACAGCCGGCCGCGTTCGTTCGCAGCCGATCTTTCCGAACCCGAGGATCGCCTTGCCGTGTTCGACTGGATCGCCGACCTCGGCGCACCGCTTTCGCTGCTGGTCAACAACGCCGGCGGCAACATCAAGAAGGCCACGCTCGAATACACCGGCGATGACCTGCACAAGCTGTTCGAACTGAACCTGGTCGCCGCCTTCGAGCTGTGCAAGCTTGCGCACCCGCAACTGGCGCAGCATGCGAACGCCGCGATCGTGAACGTCGGCTCGGTGTCCGGCGCGACGCACGTACGCACCGGCGCGCCGTACGGATTGAGCAAGGCGGCGCTGCATCAGCTCACGGCGAACCTCGCCTGCGAATGGGCCGACGACGGCATCCGCGTCAACGCGGTGGCGCCGTGGTACATCCGCACGCAGCGCACGGGCCCCGCGCTGTCCGATCCGGATTACCTCGACGAGGTGTTGGAGCGCACGCCGATGGGGCGGATCGGCGAACCGGAGGAAGTCGCCGGCGCGGTGGCGTTCCTGTGCATGCCGGCGTCGAGTTACATCACCGCCAGCGTGATCGCGGTGGATGGCGGGTTTTTACGTTATGGCTTCTAACCTGCATCGCCATCCCTCCCGGGGAATGGCCGGGACCCGGCGCCACGGACGGCAATGAGTTTTTACGACCATCTCGATAGTCCGATCGGTCCATTGCTGCTGGTCGCCGACGAAGGTGGCCTGACCTACATCGGTCTGCCGAAACGCGGCCAGGCGCAAGCAGCGCCGCAGGACGCGCAACACGCGCCGGTGAAACTGCGCGCGGCGCGCCACCAGTTCGAGGAATACTTCGCCGGCACCCGGCACGTGTTCGATCTGCCGCTGCATCCGCACGGCACACCGTTCCAGCTCGAAGTCTGGGGCGCGCTGCTGGCGATCCCCTACGGCGAGACGACCAGCTATGCGGTGATCGCGCGGCGGATCGGGCGACCCAACGCGGTGCGCGCGGTCGGCGCGGCGAACGGCGCCAATCCGCTCAGCATCATCGTGCCCTGCCATCGCGTGATCGGCTCGGATGGCGATCTCACCGGCTACGGTGGCGGCCTGCCGGCCAAGTGCTGGCTGCTTGCGCACGAGCGGACGCACGCGCCGCGCGCAACTCTGGTCCTGGAACCCTGATCCAGAAAGATTGATCAGCAGCCCTTCAACTGCGCATTCAACTGATCTTCGCGTTGCTGGAACGGCGCCTTCTCGCTCGGGAAGGCCATGCGCAGTTTCTCGTGATTGACATCGAACCGGCGGCGCAATTCGTCGCACACCTGCGAGCGCGGCGCCGGCACGCAATGATCCTGCACCATCACCTGTGCATTGGCGATCAGCGGCCCGCGCCCGATCGCCGGCTTGCGCGCTTCCTCCGGCGCGGAAAGTCCAATGCGGTTGCGCCCGCCGTAAGCCTGGTCGAGGCTTTGCCCCGGATACCCCAGCACACCCAGCGGTACCGGGTACGGCGCCGGCAGGGTGTCGCTGAGGTATTTCTTCTCGCCGTCATAAGTCGTGCAGGCGTACATCGTCGGCAACGACGGCGAAGGAGCCGGGGGCACCGCTGCCGGCGTCGATACCGTGCTCGCGGCCGGTGCCGGTGCGGACGCCGCGGGCGGAGGCACGGTCGTCACGATCGGCGCGTCCGACAATTCCATCGTGCGCTGCCGCCGGTTGGCCGGGCACGGCTTGTCCTGGTAAGCGACCGTGCCGTCCGGGGCCGTGCACTTGTAGACGGTGACTGCCGTTGCGGCGCCCGGCGCGCAACCGAACGCAACCAGTAGTGACGCACCAGCCAGCGCGCGCAGGGGGCGATTCATGAGCCGGGCATCCTACGCGCGTCGGCTCCGGCTTGCGTGAACTTCCTGCAGGTGCCGCGCGCATCCGGACACACTAGACTGCGCGCGAGGTGACGGGCATGCGCGGTCGAGCGTTCGCGGGTGCGTGGCTGGCGGGCTTGCTGGTGTTGCTGGCCTGTTGTGCGTGTGCCCATGCGGCGGATGCCTCCCTGCAGGCCAGTCGATTGCAGGTGCCCGGCGAGGCGGTGCCGCCGCCGCGGGCCGTTCTCCAGGGCAAGCTGGACACGCAATTCCAGCCGCTCACCCGGCCGCTGCTGCATGGGCCGGATGACCGCGAAGCGTGGTACCGGGTGCACCTGGAGCAGGACTGGAACGCCGCTTCGCCCCCGTTGCTGGTGGTCGCCGGCGACATCCGCGCGCGCGTCACCGTGTATCTGCCGCCGCACTATGTGCCGCGCACGATCAGTCCCTACGATGCCGATCTCGATCCGCGCTTCTCGCGTCACGCGCTGGTGTTCGTGTTGCCGCGCGACCTGCGCGCCGACCAGCCGGTTTATCTTGCCGTGGGCGCGCCGGGGCAGAGCCAGCCGCTACGCGTGCGCATCTCCGATTACGCCCACTATCAGGCAGGCGATTTGCGCCACGTCCGCCTGAGCACGCTGTTTGCCAGCGTGGAGTTGGCGATGCTGCTGGTGATCCTGTGCTTCTGGCTGGTGCTGCGCGACCGCATGTTCCTGTACTTCCTCGCGTACATGGGCGCGCAGGTGGTGTATCAGACCGCATCTTCGGGCGAGTTGTACGCCTTGCCCGGCACGGACTGGCTGGCGCCGCTCGGCTATCACCCCGGCCAGTTCGCCGCCGCGCTGGCCGCGGCGTTGTCCATCAGTTTCATCCTGGAATTCGCGGCGCTCCGCGAGGTGGTCCCGCGCCTCGCACGCGTGCTGGCCTGGATGCGATGGCCGTATTTCGCCTTCGCCGTCGCGGTGTGGATC
This sequence comes from Rhodanobacteraceae bacterium, assembly GCA_035694895.1. Lineage (GTDB taxonomy): Bacteria > Pseudomonadota > Gammaproteobacteria > Xanthomonadales > Rhodanobacteraceae > 66-474. Next base: position 11,397 of record DASSFA010000011.1, read on the forward strand.
CCGTTGTTGCGACCGGACACCTGGCTGCCGAACACGGTGAACCTGCTGCTGATCGTGAGTACGCTGACCGCATTGCTCGCGGGCTGGCGCGCCTGGCGGCGCGGCAGCCGGCAGGCCGGATTTTTCCTGATCGCCTGGCTGCCTCTGCTCGCGCTCACCTTGGTGCGGGTGACGCAGTTGATCGTCGGTTTGCAATTGCCGGAATGGTTGGAATACGGTTTTCCGGCCAGCATGGCGTATGCCGCGGTGGTCATCACGGTCGGTCTCGCCGACCGCACTCTGCAGGTACGCCACGAACGCGACCGGGCGCATCGGCTGGCGGAAAACGATCCGCTCACCGGAGTGCTGAACCGTCGCGCGATCCTGGACCGGCTGCATGAGGCGTGGCGGAACGCGCGCGACAACGGCCGCTCGCTGGCGGTGCTGTTCCTGGACCTGGATCATTTCAAGCGCATCAATGACACGCGCGGACACGCGGCGGGCGATGCCTGTCTGCGCGCGGTGGTTGGCGCGATCCAGGAGCAACTCGGGGGCGCCGATCACCTGGGTCGCTACGGCGGTGAGGAATTCCTGGTCGTGTTGCGCTGGGTCAGCGCGCGCGGCGCGCAGCAGATCGCCGAGCGCATCTGCGCGCGCGCCGCGGCCCTGCGCGTGTCGGTGGGTGGCGAACCGATTTCGCTCACCGTGAGCATCGGGGTCGCGGTAATGGACGCCGATACACCCGGAGCCGAAACATTGGTCGAATGCGCGGATACCGCGCAGTACCGTGCCAAGGCGCTGGGTCGCAACCGCGTGGTGGTATACCGGCGCGAGGACGTGGCGCAAACGCTCACAGCGCCGCAAACTTGAAAAGCACGTGCCGCAGCGTCACCTCTGGAGCCACTCACGGATAGGAACACATGCATCCGCAACCGCACGAGGTGGTGGGATTCTGGCGCGCTGCCGGCGAGCAGCGCTGGTTCGCCCGCGACGAAGCCTTCGATGCCGAATGCGCGGCCCGATTCCTGGACACGCACCATGCCGCCGCGCGGCGCGAATTCGAGAACTGGATGGAAGAAGCGCAGGGCGCGCTGGCGCTGCTTATCCTGCTCGACCAGATTCCGCGCAACGTGTTTCGCGGCAGCGCGCATGCATACGCGACGGACGGGCTCGCGCGCGAGTACGCGCACCGCGCGCTGGAGGCCGGTTTCGACACGCAGGTCGAACCGGCGCTGCGCGCGTTCTTCTACCTGCCGTTCGAACACTCCGAAGACCTGGCCGACCAGGAGCGCGCGCTGTTCCTGCACCGCGCGCTGCCGGGCGCGAATGCCGACCATTGGGCACGAATCCACCACGACATCATCCGCCGCTTCGGCCGCTTCCCGCATCGCAACGCCGCGCTCGGGCGGGTCACCACGCCGGAAGAGCAGGCGTTCCTCGATAGCGGCGGGTTCTCAGGGTAATCAGGTCTTCAATACTTCGCGCGCGACCGGCGCGATGATCTTCGCCCAGCGCGTGTACTGCGCAGCGGAAGGATGCAGGCCGTCGCCGACGAGCAGACCGCGCACGTCCGGCGCGCGCGAGCTGCCGGTAATATCCACGAAATGCGCCCGCATGGCATCCGCTTCCTCGCGTGCGGTCGCGTTGAACGCATCAATCTGCGCGGCGACCTGTCGTGGATCGCGCCCTTCGCCGCGCGCGAATGGCGTGACGCCCCAGTCGGGGATCGAAACCACGACCACGTGTCGCGCGTCGCCGCCGGCCAGCGAGACGGCGCGTTCGAGCAATGCACGGAACTGCACTCGATATTCACCCAGCGCACGGTTGCGATACTGGTTGTTGACGCCGATCAACAACGAGACCAGGTCGTAGGGCGGATGCAGGTTCGCGCGGTCCATCGCGGCCGACAGTTCGCCGGTGGTCCAGCCGGTGCGCGCGATGACGTGCGGATCGTCGATCGCGATGCCCAGCGCGCGCAGGCGCGCGACGAGCTGCATCGGCCAGCGTTCGGCTTCCGCCACGCCTTCGCCGATCGAATAGGAATCGCCCAGCGCCAGGAAAGTCGGCACGACCCAATATCGCTTTGGAGTGGCCGGCCATCCTAGCAGCCGCGGCTGCAGCGCGGCGATGGCGAGGCGCCGCGTGCCGCAGGATAATCCGGCGATGGTGACCCCGACGAATCCCGACCCGAGCCGCATCGGCTGGCGTGATCCACCGCCGTTGCTGGGCGAAGGCCGCATGCTCGCGCGGGTCAGCGCGCAGCATCGTGCCGGCTACGAGTTGCACGACGGGGTGTGCGAATTCAACGCGCAGCCCGCACCGCATTTCCTGAAGCGAGGCTTCGATCCGGAGCAGCGCCCGGCCGTGGGCGACTTCGTGATCGTCGCGCCGGGTTCGCCGCCGCATATCCTGGAAATCCTGCCGCGCCGTGGCGCGCTGACGCGCGCCGCCGCCGGCGAGCGCTACGCGCGACAGATCATCGCCGCCAACATTGACACCGTGCTGGTCCTGATGGGGCTGGACGAGGATTTCAATCCGGCGCGCGCGGAGCGATATCTCGCGCTGATCGAAGGCTCGCAGGCCCGGCCGGTGATCGTGCTGACCAAGGCCGACAGGATCGAATCCGCACGCGTGCACGAAGCGCTGGCGGAACTCGCCGCGCGCCTGCCGGAAGCAATCCCGTTGCACGCGATCAACGGCAAGGAAGCGACGAGCGTGGCGGTGCTGGATCGTTATCTGCAGCCGGGCATCACCGCGGTGCTGGTCGGCTCTTCCGGCGCGGGCAAGTCCACGCTTACGAACACCTTGCTCGGCGAGGCGCGCATGGCCACGGCGGCGACGCGTGCAAGCGACGGCCGTGGCCGCCACACCACCACCCATCGCGCGCTGCTTATGCTGCCGTCCGGTGCGTGCCTGATCGACACACCCG
>DASSFA010000012.1:0-5218 GCA_035694895.1 Rhodanobacteraceae bacterium
TGGCGCACATCGGCCACCTGCCGCAATGGGTGCTGCAGGCCTGCATCGCGATCATGGCGCTGCTGTTCTCGCAGGTGATTTCGCACGTCGGCGCGGCGGTGATGATGGTGCCGATGGCGATCAACATCGCCCTCGCTTCCGGCGGCAACCCGAGCGCGTACGCGCTGATCGTGGCGATGTCGGTGTCCAACACCTTCCTGATTCCCGGCGCCAGCCCGACCATCCTGCTGGTCGCCGGTCCCGGCGGCTACCGGCCGAGCGATTTCCTGCGCGTGGGCATCCCGCTGACGCTATTGATGCTCGTCACCATGCTGGTGATGGTGAACCTCATCTTCCACTGAGCCCCACGCACGGAAAATCGCGCCGCCTTCCACACGCAGCGGCACCGGCGCCAGCGATTCGCCGCGACATGGCCCCTGCACGCACAATCCGTTCTCCGCGAGCGCGAACGTCGCGCCGTGCACCGCGCAGGTCAGCTTGCCGGCCTTGTAGAGGAACAGATTGGGGGCGTAGTCCATGCGCCGGCCGGTGTGCGGGCAGACGTTGAGCCAGGCGCGCACCTCGTTGCCATTGCGCGACAGCACCAGCGCTTCACCATTGGGATCGGCGGGATCGAGGCCCAGCACGCCCCCGTCGGGAATGTCCTCGACGCGGCACAACGGCGTGGCGGGCGTGGTCATGTCCATGGGCACTTGCAAGGCGGAACGATCGGCACAAGATAACAAGTAATCTCTGAACAAGCGGCTGCGCCTGACCACCCGAGACGCTTTCAGGGATTCCAAGCCATCTCCGGAATCGTCACCATGCGCATCGCCTTCGCCCTGCCCCGCCATCCGCTGCTGCGCGCTCTGCTGCTCGCCACGGGTGGACTGATCCTGGCCGGCCTGCTGTTCTTCGGGCTCCTCGCCGGCCTCGCCGTGGTCGCTTTCGGCACGCTGGCATTGCTGGTGCGCCGCCTGCTGGCGCGCAAGCCCGCCCGCGCGAAACACGACGACATCATCGAAGGCGAATTCCGCGTGGTGGAATCCCCGCCACGCGCAAGAATCGGATAGCCACGGGTTCCGGGGCGTCCTAGCATCGCGTCATGAACGCCGCACTGAAATCCTCTCCCGATGCGCTCGAACGCGCACGCGAGCTGCTGGACCGCAGCGATGAAGCCCCCGGCCTGAACGAGCTGGCTTCGAAAGTGGGCCTCTCGCCCAGCCATCTGCAGCGCATGTTCCGCCGCGCCTACGGCGTGTCGCCCGCCGAGTATGCACGCGCGCGGCGCTTCGGCGAATTCAAGCGCGCACTGCGCGGAGGAGCATCCATCACCGATGCGATCTACGACGCGGGCTTCGGCTCCGGCAGCCGCGTCTACGAGCATTCGGATCGTTTGCTCGGCATGCCACCGGCGCGCTACCGCGAGGGCGCGGCCGGCGTGGCGATCCGTTACACCACGCTGGCATGCCCGCTCGGACGCGTGCTGGTCGCGGCGACCACGCGCGGGTTGTGCGCGGTGAACATCGGCGATGACGATGATGCAGTGTTGCGGCAATTGCGCGCCGAATTCCCGCGCGCGGCGATCACGCGCGTGGATGCGGGACGGGACGAGTGGCTGTCTGCGGTGGTCGCGCGCATCGCCGGGCAATTCGGCAAAGGCGAAAAGGGGCAGCCCTCGAAGTTGCCGCCGCTGGACATCGCCGCCACCGCGTTCCAGTGGCGCGTGTGGGACGCGCTGACCCGCATTCCCGCGGGCGAAACCCGCAGCTACGGCGACATCGCGCGCATGATCGGCGCACCGAAAGCCGCCCGCGCGGTCGGTCGTGCCTGCGGCTCCAACAAGCTGGCGCTGATCGTGCCGTGCCATCGCGTGGTGCGCGAAGACGGCACGCCCGGCGGCTGGCGCTGGGGCGCAGCGCGGAAACAGCAATTGCTGGAGAGCGAACACCTGCGCGCGCAGCGTTGAATCGCTCTCAACCCTGCGCAACAAAAATGTCATAACGGCGACCCGCATGCGTCATGCGGCCGCGGATAGAATGGACCATGCGCCTCCGCACCGGAGGCGTTTTTGTCTGGTGTACGCCGGTCCCTCGGCACGAAAGTCAAACGGTGGGCACAGAACTCTTTGTATCCACCCCTTGAAGAATCTTCATGAACGACACCACCGCTTCGCTCTCCGAAGTCCATGCCACGCACTCGCGGCGCTGGCTCATCCCGCTTGCGCTCGCGACCGTGTATGTGGTCTGGGGCTCGACCTACCTTGGCATCCGTTTCGGCCTCGAAGGCTTTCCGCCCTTCGTGCTGGCGGCGCTGCGTTTCGCCGCCGCCGGCATCGCGATGTACGCATGGCTCCGGCTGCGCGGCGCACCCGCGCCGACGCGATTGCAGTGGCGCAACGCCGCGATCACGGGCGTACTGTTGCTGGGCTTCGGGAATGGCCTGGTCTGCTTTGCCGAGCAGTATGTCGCTTCAGGTGTGGCTGCCGTGGCGATCGCCAGCGAGCCCCTGTTCGTCGCGCTGGTGCTGTGTGCCTATCGCGAATGGCCGCGCCGCGTGGAAGTGGTCGGCCTGATCGTCGGCTTCATCGGCGTGGTGTTGCTCAACAGCGGCAGCGATCTCCGCGCCTCTCCGTGGGCCGCGATCGCACTGCTGATCGCGACCGCCGCATGGGCATTCGGTTCGATCTGGAGCCGCCGCCAGGACATGCCGAAAGGCCCGATGAACGTGGCCGCGCAAATGCTCTGCGCATCCGTGGCGCTGGTGATGATGGCAATCCTCTCCGGCGAGCGCTGGCCCGCGCACGTCCCGATGCAATCCATCGCCGCACTGGCGTATCTGGCGATTTTCGGCTCGATCATCGCCTTCAGCGCGTATCTCTTCCTGCTGCGCGCGGTGCGTCCGGCATTGTCGGCCAGCTATGCCTACGTGAATCCACCGGTGGCCGTGCTGATCGGTGCGCTGGTCGCGGGCGAGCATGTCGGCACGCTGGAACTGGCCGGCATGGTGGTGATCCTGCTCGGCGTCGCGCTGATCACGCTGGCGCGCGCGTTGCCGCTCAGGCAGACGCGCTAAAATGCAGCCGCCGGCCCGTCGGCGAGAAGATCAAGACAGCCACGCACTTGCAGACGCGTCGTCATGACGAAATGGATCATCCTCGGCATCCTGATCGCGTGCGCAATCTACGTGCACCTGCGCGGGCGCGTGCGACACAAGTTCGCGCGGCAGGTGACGGATCATTCCACCTTCATGGCGCCGATCAACGTCCTGATGTATGCCTTTTCGAAAGTGGCGCGCACGCCCTATCTGGCCACGGCCGACTTTCCGGAACTGGAAAACCTGCGCAGCCACTGGCAGGACATCCGCGACGAGGCGATCGCGCTCTCACGGGCCAGCCATATCAAGGCCTCCGGCGACTACGACGATGCCGGCTTCCACTCGTTCTTCCGCACCGGCTGGAAACGCTTCTATCTCAAGTGGTATGACGAGCAGCCGCATCCTTCGGCGCAGCAACTGTGCCCGCGCACGGTGGAACTGCTGCGCGCCGCGCCGAACGTGAAGGCGGCGATGTTCGCGGAGCTTCCGCCCGGCAGCAACCTCGGCAAGCACCGCGATCCGTATGCCGGCTCCCTGCGCTATCACCTCGGCCTGATCACGCCCAACGACGACCGCTGCTGGATCCGCGTGGACGACGAACCGTACAGCTGGCGTGATGGCCAGGGCGTGCTGTTCGACGAGACCTACATCCACTGGGCCGCGAACGAAACGGACCGGAACCGCATCATCCTGTTCTGCGACGTCGAGCGGCCGATGAAATATCGCTGGGCGGGCGCGCTCAACCGTTTCGTCGCGCGGCATTTCCTGGCGGCCGGCTCCGCGCCCAACATGGAAGGCGACCGCACCGGCGGCATCAACCGCATCTTCAAGTACGTCTACGCGATCCGCCGCGTGTCCAAGGCGATCAAGCAGCGCAACCGCAAGCTCTACTACGCGGCGAAATGGACGCTGCTCATCGCGATCCTGGCGGCGATCTTCGTTCCCTGGCGGATGTTGTGAAACGAATCGCGCGCAGGCGCGCTCCTACTGAAGCCGCTTTGCAGGAGCGCGCCCGCGCGGACTCACTTCAGAGCTCCCGCAACGCCGTGGTCACCGGCAACCTTGCCGCGCGCGCGGCCGGAAACAGTCCCCCGATGAAGCCGATCGCCAGCGCCCATTTGATGCCAGTCCACAGCAACGCCGGCGAGACCTTGAACTGGAACACGACCTGGCTGAAATTGGCTCCCAGCGTGGAAGCCGTGTAACCGTTGAAAACCAGCCACACCGCCAGCGCCCCGATCACGCCGCCGAGCAGCGCCAGCAGCATCGTTTCCAGCATCACCGATATCACCACCGGCACGCCGCGGAAGCCGATCGCGCGCAAGGTCGCGATTTCGCGCGCGCGCGTGGCGACCGCCGCGTACATGGTGTTGAGCGCACCGAAGATCGCGCCGATCGCCATGATCACGCCGATGGTGATGCCGACCCACTTGATGACCTTGCTCAGGCCCTCCGACTGCTTGTTGAAGTAGTCGCGCGTGGTGGAGACATCCACTTTCAGCGTCGGATCGCTCATCAGCGCAGCCTTGAACTTGTCGAAGGCCGAGGGCGAGGCCAGGCGCACGGTGACCGACTCCGCGCTGCTGCCGCGGCGGTAGGCTTCCGCAATCGACTTGGCATCGCCCCACAGTTCCGATTCATGCGAATCGCCGGAAGCAAACACGCCGACGATGGTCCAGTCCTGGCCCGAAAGCTTGAGCTGCTTGCCGACATCCAGACCGACGAACTGCCGTTGCGCGGCCTGGCCGACATCCAGTTCGCGAAGGCCCGGCCTGAACTTGCGGCCGGCGATGAGCTTGACCTCGGGCCGCAACTCCCAGGCTTCCTCGCCTACACCGCGGATCTCCACGTTGGAATCGGTGGCAGGATCGCTCTTCTTCGGCACGTTGGCGACCACCACCAGTTCGGCGGACGCGACCGGCTTGCCTTTCGCATCGCGAGCAATACCCGGCGCCTGCTCGATGGTGACGATATTGTCGCGCGTCAGCACGGAATTGCTTTCCGCCTGGGAACCGCCGCGCAGCACGATGGCGGTATCGTCGCTGCCGGTCTGCTGCAGCGTGGCACGCAGGCCTTCGTCCATCGCCAGCATCGCCACCAGCACGCCGACCACGCCGGCGATGCCGACCACGATCACCGCGGT
>DASSFA010000013.1:0-2142 GCA_035694895.1 Rhodanobacteraceae bacterium
TCTCGCGCACCCACGCGCCTTCGTTCTTCTTGCTCCACTGCGCGGCGCTGATCAGCAGTACCGTATCGGCCGCCGGCCCCTGGCACCATTCGACGATCGCGGCGGAGCCTTCCTTGCCGACCAGGCCCGTTGGCACGCGCAGTTCGATCAGGCGGCGCGTCGAGAACAGGGACATGCTGGCGGCGGCACGCGCGAGCTGGTTCCAGTCGAATTTCCCCTCCACGTCCAGCACTTCGCGCTCCGCGAAGCCCAGTGCACGTGCCCGCGCGCGCAGCGCGTCGCACGCTTCCTGCAACAGCAGCGGTTCGTCGCCCGCGATCAGGTAAACCGGCGCAAGCTCGCCCTTGCCGAGCGATTTGTAGAAGCTTTCGAGCGTGCTGGCCATCCGGCCTTCGCTCTCAGTCCGAAGAGCCGTTTGCGGGCAGCGAAGTCGAGGCCGGCGCAGGCAAGGAGGATGCACCTGCCGGGATGGAAGTGGATTCGTCTTCGCTCGAAGACGGTACCAGCGTGCCCTTGCGGCCGGCCGCCTCCAGCCGACGCATGATTGCATCGGCCATCTCGCGCGTGAGGTCGCGCTGGAGCACTTCCGTCTGCGCGGCGGTGCCGATCGCCTGGAACGGATCGAAGGTGAATTCGTGCGACAGATCTATGCCCTGCTGCGGCAGCACCACGTTGCCGTCGCCGTCCTTCAGCGAGAAATCCACGTGGTAACGCACCGCGTACTCGCCCACGCGCGCGAAGCCGGTCGAAGTCAGTATGTCGGTGCGAAACTGCGCTTTCACATCCAGTTCGGCCACGCCCGGCGCGGGCTGATCGAGCACCTCCACCTTGCGCACGTTCAGCGCACGCGCGAGATCGCGCGGCAGTTCTCCGCCGCCACTCACGTTCATGTAAACCTGCTGTTGCATCGGCGCCGGCAGCGGCGCGCTCTGGCGCAGATGGAAGCCGCAGGCGGAGAGCGTTCCGATCCCAACGAGGCACAACGCCATTTGCAGCCATCGCTTGGTGGTCATGGAAGCTCCGTTGTGCATGGGACAGGAATCGGGAATCGGCGAAAGACTAACAAGAATGTCGTCATTCCGGGGCCCGCCGCGATGATGCCGCGAATGGCCCCTGGATGACGTCGGGTGTGCTTTGCGTGGTCCCTCATCCCTGATCCCTGGTTCCGCTCTTCCCTTACACCACGATATTGACGATCTTCCCCGGCACCACGATCACCTTGCGCGGCGCTTGCCCCGCGAGGAATTTCGCCACGCCGGGCTCTGCCAGCGCTTCGCGCTCGGCCTCCTCGCGCGAGGCCGATGTCGCCAGTTCAATGGTGCCGCGCAGCTTGCCGTTGACCTGCACCGCCAGGATCACGCTGTCGCGGACCAGCGCGGCAGTATCGGGCAGCGGCCAGCGTACGTCCTCGACCAGCGTTTCGCCATGGCCCAACGCCTGCCACAGCGCATGGCTGGCGTGGGGCGTGAACGGGTTCAGCAGCAGCACCATGCTTTCCAGCGCCTCGTGGCGCACCGCGCGGCCCTGCTCGCTCATGTCGTCGAATCTCGAGACATGGTTGAGCAGTTCCATCAGCGCGGCGATGGCGGTATTGAAGGCGTGCCGGCGGCCGATGTCGTCGCCCACCTTGGCGATGGTTTCGTGCACCTGCCGGCGCAATGTCTTTTGCGCGGCATTCAAGGCGGCGGGATTCACTTCCGGATGGTCCGGCTGAGAGGCATGCGTCACCACCTCGCGCCAGAACCGGCGCAGGAACCGCGCCATGCCTTCCACGCCGGCCTCGTTCCATTCCAGTGACTGTTCGGGCGGCGCCGCGAACATCGAGAACAGCCGTACGGTGTCCGCGCCGAACTTGTCGATCATGGTCTGCGGATCGACGCCGTTGTTCTTCGACTTCGACATCTTCTCGGTGGGGCCGATGTGCACCGGCAGGCCGTCGGCTTTCAGCCTTGCGCCAACGACATGGCCACGCTGATCCCGCTCGATCTCGACATCCCCAGGGTTGATCCATTCCCGCTTTTCCGAGTCCCGAGCCCCGAGTCCCGAATCCCGATAGAACGTCTCCGCCACCACCATGCCCTGGCACAGCAGGTTGGTGGCGGGTTCGTCCGAGCGCACCAGGCCGGCGTCGCGCATCAGCTT
>DASSFA010000014.1:0-3755 GCA_035694895.1 Rhodanobacteraceae bacterium
GTGATGTGGTACACGGGATACGGCACGCCGAGATGGCGGCTGACCTCGAACGCGGTGACGCCGGCGACGATGCCGGGGAACAGGAGATCGTGGCGGATGCGCCCGATCGCCAGCATCTCCACGCCGTAGATCGCGCCGGCGATCGGCGTGCCGAACACGCTGGCGAACCCCGCGCTGACCCCGCAGGCCAGCAGTCGCTTGCGCATCTCGGGATTGAGGTGCAGCACGCGGCCGATGCCCGCCGCGATGCTGGCGCCGATGTGCGAGCAGGGGCCCTCCTTGCCGCCGGATCCGCCGCAACCCAGCGTGATCAATGATGCCAGCGGCTTGATCCAGAGGGTGCGGAACGGCATGCGGCCGTGCTGTTCGTTCACCGCGACGATCGCGTTGTCCTTGTAACCGCTGCGGCTCAGGCGGTAGCCGTAATGGAGCAGCAGGCCATTGGCGAGTCCGCCGATCGGCAGCAGGCTCATCTGCAGCCACAGCGGCGCGGCATACGCGCGCCCGGCGGTAGCGAAGAGGATGCGGAGGAAGATGGTGCAGCCGGCGCCGATCACCGCGCCGGTGAAGATGGACAGCACCAGCCATTGCACGACCGTCGCCAGCATCACCAGCGGTTCGGCGAAATGGAAACGTCGCATGGCGCAGCAGCAACCGCGTGCAATGAGCAGCGCGCATTATGCCAGCGCCCGCACGGGTTCCGGCAGCGCCGATGGCACTGCGCTAACCTTGCGCTCGCTTCCGACCTCGCACTTGGCCGAACATGACCACCGCCCGCTGGGATCACCTGCTGCTGGATTGCAATTTGATGACGCTGGCCGGCGATACGGGTTACGGCATCGTCGAGCGCGCAGCGCTTGGCTGGCGCAACGGCGCGATCACGTTCGCCGCTGCGATGGACGAGCTGCCGTCCGGCGCCCCCGAAACACTCGCTGCCAAGGTGGAATCGCTGCACGGAGCGTGGATCACGCCCGGGCTGGTGGATTGCCACACGCATCTCGTGTTCGCCGGCACCCGCGCGGACGAATTCGAGCGACGGCTGCGGGGCGAGAGCTACGAGGCGATCGCCCGCGCCGGCGGCGGCATTCTTTCCACCGTGCGCGCCACGCGCGCGGCATCGGAAGACGAGTTGCTCGAGCAGTCCCTGCCCCGCGCGCGCGGCCTGGTTGCGGATGGCGCCACGACCATCGAGATCAAGTCCGGTTACGGGCTGGATCTCGAAACCGAATTGAAGATGCTGCGCGTCGCGCGCCGCATCGGAGCCGAGCTGGGCATCACCGTGCGCACCACCCTGCTCGGCCTGCACGCGCTGCCGCCCGAATACAAGGAGCGCCGCGCCGACTACGTGGACATGGTGTGCGACGAATGGCTGGCCGCTGCGAAGCGCGCGGGCCTGGCCGACGCGGTGGACGCGTTCTGCGAGAACATCGCTTTCACCCCGGACGAAGTGCGCCGCGTGTTCGAACGCGCGCGCGAGCTGGGATTGCCGGTGAAACTGCACGCCGATCAATTGTCCGATCTCGGCGGTGGCGGACTTGCAGCCGAGCACCAGGGCTTGTCGGCAGACCATCTGGAATGCGCCAGCGAGCCGTGCATCGCCGCGATGGCACGCGCGGGTACCGTGGCGGTGCTGCTGCCCGGCAGTTTCTACGCGCTGCGCGAAACCCGCGTACCCCCGGTTGCTGCGATGCGTAAGCACGGCGTGGCGATGGCGCTGGCGACCGATCTCAACCCCGGCACCTCGCCACTGCGCTCGCTGCGGCTGGCGATTTCGATGGCCTGCACCCTGTTCCGGTTGACGCCGGAGGAAGCGCTGCGCGGCGCGACCGTGAACGCCGCGCGGGCGCTCGGTTTGTCCGATCGCGGGCAGCTCGTGGTCGGGCAGCGCGCCGACCTTGCGATCTGGAACATCCGCGAGCCGGCGGAACTTGCCTACTGGATCGGCGGCGCGCTGGCGCAACGCGTGGTTGCCAGCGGGCGCGAACTGCGCGCCGGTAGTTTTTTCTGATCGCGGAAAGCGGCTGGACACACAAATCCACGTTCTCGCATCGCGTTCGCGTGAAAGTCACAGACTGTGAACGCCAACCAGCTCACACTTCCCGCAAATAGACGTCCAAATGCACACGCGTTTTTGTGAACTGCATTCACGCGACCGTCACAGAGTGTGACCGCAAAACGTGGTGAGCACTGCGTCTCGTTCGCCATCGTGTACTGGAACGAGTATGCCGCCGGGGGATAGACCGGGTGGCCGAAATGAACACACTCCTGAAAACGATTACAGCCGTCGCGTTTTGCGCAACCATGACGCTTGCGCCGGCCGTTGTTGCCGACGAAACCGGCAGCCAACTGCACGTGTCGGTGACGATCGTCGCTTCCTGCCGTTTCACCATGGACGACGCCACTCTGTCGTTCGGCAACGTGGCGCAGGATGCCGGCAGCGCCACCGCGCAAACCAACCTGGGCGTGCGCTGTTCCGCGAACCAGCCGTATGCGATCAGCTTCGACTACGGCCAGCACGCCGAAGGCGACCAGCGCCGCATGAGCGATGGCAGCAACGGCGTCGCGTACCAGTTGTATGCGGATGCGAGCTATCGCAAGCCGGTGGGTCCGCAGGGCTCCGCCGGCGAAATGCGCGGCATGGGCAACGGAAACGAACAGATCGTTCCGGTGTACGGCAAGCTTGAACTCACCGGCGACACGCCGCCTGGCGTCTACAACGACACGGTCAGAATGACGGTGACCTGGTAATCCTCGAGCTTCCCCAACAAAAAGCCCCGCATCGCGGGGCTTTTTTGTGAGGCCTGAAAACAGGCTCAGCCGGCCGACTTTTTCGCCGCAGCCTTCTTGACCGGAGCCTTCTTGGCTGCCGGACGCGCTGCCGGCTTGGCGGCCTTCTTCACCGCCGATTTCGATTTCGCCGAATGCGGACGCACGTTGCCATGGCTGCCCGCGTAGATCTTGCCCTTGCGTGTTCTCTTGTCACCCTTGCCCATCGTTCCGGTTCCGCAGTTGTGGTGCGCGGCATGGTAGCAGCCCGGCGCGCATGCGCAAGCACGGGGCCGCGTCAATCGCGGCCCTGGACCGGCGCAACCTGGTCGATCGCACGCAGGTAGTCCGGCGACCTGCCGGTGAAGAAGAAGCAGAGGTCGTGCTTGCCGGACTGCGCGGCGAGGTTTGCATGCAATGTGGCCGGCCGGGCGCGCGACACGCCGGCCATCGGCAGCGAAGCCAGCAGCGGGCCATCGCAGGTGTCACGGTGGATCTCCAGTTCGCCGCCGGGCGCGCGCGCCGGATGAACCACCACGTTTGCCGCATCGTGCCAGAGCTGGAAGTTGTTCGGCACGGTGCCGACGCGCACGTCGATCCCGGTGATTCCGGTCATGTCGAGCGACGGATAGATCCAGCACGGATCCATGATGTCGATGTCGTAGCGGATGCCCGCCTCGCCCGCGCCATCTTCCAGCCGCAGCGGCAGTGCGCCCTTGCAGGACTTCAGTTCATCGCTGCCACGGCGCAACAGCGATTGCGGATCGAGCTCGCGCGAGCGCACGGCGGCGAGCGCGGTGCCGCCCGAAAAAGCATTGGCCCGGATCGTGACCGGCATCGCCACCGCAAGCGAAGATTCGTATACGGGCGAAGCCGGAGTCGGCTTGCTGCCGTCGAGCGTGTAACGGATCTTGCCGATGCCGGTCTGGTTCGAGAGCGCGACCTGCGCCGTCTTTGCATCGCGACCGGGATGCGCCTCGATCTTCACC
>DASSFA010000015.1:0-3180 GCA_035694895.1 Rhodanobacteraceae bacterium
CAAGCCACCCGGCCGTGGCGATCATCAACTGGCTGGTCAGCATGCTGGTGCCGCCTGACCTGCTGCCGCGCATGTCCTTCAGCGGAGGAATCCCGGACGATTGCCGCACGCTGGTGGTGGTGCCCTGGCTGCTCGGCAGCGAGAAGGGGCTGGACGAGCAGCTCGACCTGCTGGAGATCCGCTATCTCGGCAATCGCGATCGCAACCTGCACTTCGCGCTGCTCACCGATTTTCCGGATGCGCACGAACGCGAGATGCCGCAGGACGGTCCGCTGCTCGCCGCCGCGGTGGCCGGCATCGAACGCCTGAACAGGAAATATCCGTTGCCGGGCAGCACGCGCTTCCACCTGTTCCACCGCCCGCGCGAATGGAACGCGCGCGAGCGCGCGTGGATGGGGTTCGAGCGCAAGCGCGGCAAGCTCGGCGAACTCAACCGCGTGTTGCGCAATGGGGATGTGGATCGCTTCAGCGTGATCATCGGCGACCTCGCCGCGCTGCAAGGCGCGCGCTACGTCATCACGCTGGACGCGGACACCATGCTGCCGCCGCAGGCGGCGCGGCGGCTGATCGAGACGATGGCGCACCCGCTGAACCGACCGTGGTTCCACAAGGGATCGCGGCGCGTGATCGCCGGTTACGGCATCCTGCAGCCGCGCGTATCGGTGAACAGTTCGCCCGGCCGCGCCAGCCGCTTCTCGCGCCTGTTCGCGGACGACACCGGCCTGGATCCCTACACGCATGCGATCTCCGACGTGTACCAGGACCTGTTCGGGGAAGCCTCGTTCGTCGGCAAGGGCATTTACGACATCGACGCGTTCAGCCGCTCGGTCGGCACGCGTTTCCCGAACGACCTGATCCTGTCGCATGACCTTCTCGAAGGCAGTTACGCGCGCACCGGCCTGGTCAGCGACATCGAACTGGTCGAGCACCAGCCGAACCGCTATTCGGTGGAAGCGCGGCGACGGCACCGCTGGACGCGCGGCGACTGGCAGATCGTGCAGTGGCTGCTGCCGATCGTGCCGGGCCCGCGCCGGCGCGGGCTGCGCAACATGCTCAAGGGCCATCATCGCTGGAAGATCCTGGACAACCTGCGGCGCGGACTGGTGCCGATCGCGATGCTGGTGCTGCTGCTGCGCGGCTGGACGGTCGCGCCGCGGCCGCTGTACTGGACGCTGCTGGTGATCGCGTTCCTGCTGGCGCCGCCGCTGCTCATCGCGCTGGCGCAGATGACGCGCAATCTGATCCATCGCGCGCACCCGCGCCACTGGCGCGATTCGCTGCGCAGCGCATGGGATCACCTGCTGCGCACCTGTTTCGCGCTGGCGGTGATTCCGTTCGAGGCGTTCCTGAACCTCGACGCGATCCTGCGCAGCGCCGGGCGGTTGCTGTTCACGCGCCGTCGACTGCTGGAATGGACCACGATGGAACATGCCGCGCATTCCGATGCGTCCGGGTTGTGGGAATTCGTGCGGCTGATGTGGACGGCGCCTGCATGCGCGGGCGTGAGCACGCTGGTGCTGTGGACGCACGCGCCCGGTGCGCTCACCTCCGCCGCCCCGTTCCTGATCCTGTGGTTCTTCGCGCCGGCGATCGCTGCCGGGTTGAGCCGCGTGCCGGGCGCGCGGGGGCACGGACTGGACGCGCATGAACTGCGTTTCCTCGGGGGAGTCGCGCGGCGCACCTGGCACTGGTTCGAAACCTTCGTCAACGCGGACGAGAACTGGCTGCCGCCGGACAACTACCAGGAATATCCCGCCACGCAGATCGCACACCGCACATCGCCGACCAACATCGGCATGGCGCTGCTTGCGAACCTCAGCGCTCACGACTTCGGCTACGTCAGCGTGGGCGACCTGCTCGCGCGCACGCGCAACACGCTCGCCACCCTGGAGAAGCTGGAGCGCCACCGCGGTCATTTCTACAACTGGTACGACACGCAAAGCCTCGCTGCGCTGCCGCCGCACTACATCTCCACCGTGGACAGCGGGAATCTCATGGGCAGTCTCGCGGTGCTCGGTTGCGCCCTGCAGCATCTGAACGAGGAGCCGCTGGTGCCGCGCCGGCTCTCGCACGGGCTGGCCGACACCGCGCAAGTCGTCGCCGATTGCGTGCACGCGGCGGTGATCGGCGAGCCGCACGCGATGCTCGCGCTCACCGCCACACTGGCGGCGCTGGATACGCTGATCGAACACGCCTGCGCCAGCTGCGACGCGTTGCCGGTGCTGCACGGGCTGCTGGCGCGCGTGGAGAACGAAGCCGCGAACCTGGCGCAACTGGCCGCGCCGCTCACCCAGCTGGACGAACTGAAGAGCTGGACGGCGATCCTGCGCAAGCAATGCAGCGTGGCCCTGAACGAGCTGGAAGAACTCGCGCCGTGGCTGACGCTGGGCGACTCCGGCAGCGACGACCAGCGCGTGCGCCAGCTGCTGCGCGAGCTGGAATGCAACCCATCACAGCGGCGCGCACTGGTGATGGCCGGCGAAGTGCTGGCGCGGCTGCATTCGCCGGAGAACGAATTCGCGCACGACAAGTCCTGCCTCGACCTGTGTGCCGCGCTGGAGGAAATGTGCGCCGCGCTGCGCGCGCGCCATGCACAAGGCAACGAACTGGCCGTGCGCTGCCGCGAACTGGCTGAGATGGACCTCACCTTCCTGTGGGATCGTTCCATGCAGCAGTTTTCGATCGGCTACGACGTCGAGCACAACCGGCTGGATACAGCCCGCTACGACCTGCTCGCTTCCGAAGCGCGGATGGCGAGCTACATCGCGATCGCGCGGGACCAGGTGCCGTCCTCGCACTGGTTCGCGCTGGGCCGCCTGCTGACCCGCGCGGTCGGCGGTCGCCCCGCGCTGGTCTCGTGGAGCGGCTCGATGTTCGAGTACCTGATGCCGCAGTTGCTTATGCCCGGTTTCGCCGCCAGCCTGCTGGACGCGAGCTGTCGCGCGGCGGTCGCCGCGCAGATCGCCTACGGCGTGCGCCAGGACGTGCCTTGGGGCATTTCCGAATCGGCCTACAACGTCACCGACGCGCACCTCAATTACCAGTACCGCGCTTTCGGCGTGCCGGGCCTCGGATTGAAGCAAGGCCTGGGCGACGACCTGGTGATCGCGCCGTATGCATGCGCGATGGCCTTGATGCTGGAACCGGAAGCGGCGGTGCGCAACCTGCAATCGCTGCGCG
>DASSFA010000016.1:0-4165 GCA_035694895.1 Rhodanobacteraceae bacterium
CCGGGGCCGTCGTCCTCGGCTTCGCCGGCGGGGCCGATCCAGAACACCAGCCGGCCGCGTGGATCGCGCTGCGCTATGCACGGCGCGGAACGATGGCGGCGGCCCAGTCGCGTGACTTCGAAGCCGCGGATGTCGCGCCATTCGCGATCAGGCACGTTGACGTTGAGGATCGTGTCGGCGGGGAGCGGGTCGACCAGCAATCTCTTCGTCAGCAGCAGCACCGCGCGCGCGGCGGTTTCGAAATGTTCTGCGCGGCGATCCTCCGCGACCATCGAAACGGCGATCGCGGGGAGGCCGAGGAAGCGCCCTTCCATGGCCGCCGACACGGTGCCGGAGTAGATGACGTCATCGCCGAGGTTGGCCGAGTTGTTGATGCCCGACACCACGATGTCGGGCTCGTGTTCCAGCAAGCCGGCCAGCGCCAGGTGCACGCAATCGGTGGGCGTGCCGAACACACGGTAACGGCCGTCCTCCAGTTGCTGCACGCGCACCGGCAAGTCGAGGGTCAGCGAATTGCTGGCGCCGGAGCGGTCGCGGTCCGGGGCCACGACGATCACCTCACCGAGCTCGGCGAGGTGCGAGGCGAGCACGCGCAGGCCCAGCGCCTCCACACCATCGTCGTTGCTGACCAGAACGCGCATCCGATTTCCTGTAGACGATCGTGAGCGAACGCAACTGCGCGTCGCTGTCGGGAAGTTTAGCCGATCCGCCACCCTCCGTTCGTCCTGAGCGTAGCGGTCGCAGACGGCGAAATCGAAGGACGCTTCGACTCCGCGGTCCTGACCGCTGTGCTCGGGGCGAACGGAACGTAGCGGATCGGCTAAACTTCATCACTGCGATGTGCTGCTGCGCATCGTTCACGGCAAGCGGTCAAACAGGGAATCCGATGCGTGTTCTGGTCAGCAACGACGATGGCGTGGAGGCGCTGGGCCTGCGCGTGCTCGCCTCGCACCTTGCCGAACTCGGCGAGGTGATCGTGGTGGCGCCGGACCGCGACCGCTCCGGTGCCAGCAATTCACTCACGCTCGACCAGCCCGTGCGCGTGCAGCAAATGGAAGACGGCCGCTATCGCATCTTCGGCACGCCCACCGATTGCGTGCACCTGGCGCTGGCCGGCCTGCTGGAGCACGAACCCGACATCGTGGTGTCGGGCATCAACAACTCGGCCAATCTCGGAGACGACGTGATCTATTCCGGCACCGTGTCCGCGGCGATGGAAGGGCGCTTCCTCGGCCTGCCGGCGATCGCGGTCTCGATGGTGGCGGAAGAGCATCGCGCCGAGCATTTCGAAACCGCTGCCCGTGCGGTGTTGCTGCTGACCAAGCGCCTGCTGGTGGATCCTTTGCCCGCCGACACCATATTGAATGTCAACGTGCCCGATCGCGAATGGCGCGACATCCGTGGCTTCGAAGTGACGCGTCTGGGCCGCCGCCACCGTTCCGCGCCGTGCATCGCGCAGCGTGACCCGCGTGGGCGGCTGGTGTTCTGGATCGGTCCGGCCGGGGAAGCCGAGGACGACGGGCCGGGCACCGATTTCCATGCCGTGCGCAACGGCTATGTCTCGGTGACGCCGATCCACGTGGACCTCACGCGCTTCCAGGCGCTGGACAAGGTATCGAAATGGATGGGCGCGCTCTCGCGTGAACTGGACGCGCCTTCCAACGGGGAGCAGGCCGCATGAGCCACGCGCTGTTCGGCGCCGCGCCGCATCCGCGCGGCAGCGGCATGACTTCGCAACGCGCGCGCGATCGCCTGATCGCGCACCTGCGCGAGGAGGGCATCACCGATCCGCGTGTGCTGGACGTGATCCGCACCACGCCGCGGCACCTGTTCATCGACGAGGCACTCGCCTCGCGCGCATACGAGAACACCGCGCTGCCGATCGGGCTCGGCCAGACCATCTCGCAACCGTGGGTGGTGGCGCGCATGACCGAACTGCTGATCGAGCGCGGCATTCCCCGGCGCGTGCTGGAGATCGGCACCGGTTCGGGTTACCAGGCCGCGGTACTGTCGGCGCTGGTGGAGCAGGTGTACACCGTCGAACGCATCGAGGAGCTGCTGCGCCAGGCTCGTCGGCGCTTCCGCAACATGAAGATCGAAAACATCCGCTCGCGCCACGACGACGGCAACATCGGCTGGCCGTCGGAGGCGCCGTTCGATGCGATCGTGCTCACCGCGGCGGGCGAAACCGTCCCGCGCAAGCTGCTCGATCAGCTCGCCGACGGCGGGGTGCTGGTCGCGCCGCTTGGCCCGCCCGGCAAACAGAGGCTCACGCGCGTGCGTCGCGAAGGCGATGCGCTGGTCAGCGACGAGCTGGAAGAAGTGAGTTTCGTGCCGCTGCTGGGTGGCTTGTCTTGAGCGCGCACCGGGTGCGCACGCGCGCATGAGGATCTTCAAGCCGCTCTACGAATGGGCGCTGAAGTGGGCGGCCAAGCCGCGCGCGGACGTGTGGCTGACCGTGCTGAGCTTCTTCGAGGCTTTCATCTTCCCGGTCGCGCCCGAAATCATGCTGGCGCCGATGACGCTGGCGCGGCCAAGGCGATGGTGGTACTTCGCCTCGATCAGTCTCGCCGGCTCGCTGGCCGGATCGATGATCGGCTATGAGCTCGGCCACTACGCATTCCACTACCTGCAGCCGTTCCTCGCCGACATCGGCTGGTCGCAACACCTGGATGCGATGGTGAAGGAATTCGGCGCGGCGGCGAAACAGCATCCATGGGAAGCGTTCTGGATGCTGGTCGCAGCCGGTTTCCTGCCGATCCCGATGAAGGTCGCGAGCTGGGCCTGCGGCATCGTGGGCATGCCGATGCTGCCGTTCCTGGCCGGCATCGCGATCGGCCGCGGCAAGCGCGTGTTCCTGGTCGCCGGCGTGATCCGGCTGGGCGGCGAGCGCGCGGAGAAGGCATTGCACCGGCACATCGAAGTCGCCGGCTGGGTGATCGTGGCGATCATCGTCGCGCTGGGACTGTGGTTCTACCTGCGGTGAACCGGAGTCGTGATTCCCGAACAACGTCGTGAGTCGGTTATCCTTGCGCGCGTCATGCGCACCCTGATTTCGTGGTCCGGATTCCTGTCGATCGGTATCGCCGCCGCGCTGCTCGGCGGATGCGCGACTTCTCCCGCGCCGGTGGTGGACCGCTCGATGGGCCGGGAGCCGGCAGCGCGCCATTCCCGACCGGGCGGCGAGCACGTCAACGGCCGCATGACCACGGAAGGTTACGTGGTCGCGCGCGGCGACACGCTCTACAGCATCGCCTTCAAACACGGCATGGACTACCGGGCGCTGGCAGCGCGCAATCACATCGCACCGCCGTACGTGATCTATCCGGGGCAGGTGCTGCGCATCGACGTCGCGGCCCCGCCGGGCGAGCCCGTGCGCAGCACGATTGCGAAAGCTCCGCCGCGCGAAACACGCCCGCAGAACAATGCGCCGGTGTTCGTGACCGTTCCCAACGATGCCGGGCCGAGCGCGCAGGCCGCTCCGCCGGTCCCTGCGAGCTCCGCAGCAGTCGCGGCGCCTGCGGAACGCTCGAATGGCGCCGGGCCCGGTGCGGTCCGACCGGAAATTCCGTCAATGGGTGCAGCGGTCGCAAGCACGTCGTCCGCACCCGTCGTGGCGAACCCGGCCAGCAACGCGGCGTCGCGTCCATCGCCGCAGGTCACGCCAGGCAAGACCCGCAGCGTGGACGGCATCACCTGGCAATGGCCGGCCGATGGCGCGGTGATCAGCGGCTTCCAGGACGGCAGCGGCGGCAGCGGCGCGGGCCTGGACATCGCGGGCAACGCGGGCGACCCGGTGCGCGCGGCGGCTGACGGTGTGGTGGTGTACAGCGGTAACGGCCTGATCGGCTACGGCGAACTGATCATCATCAAGCACTCCGACAGTTACCTGTCCGCCTATGGCCACAACCGCAAGCGGCTGGTCAAGGAAGGCGAACACGTGCGCGCCGGGCAACTGATCGCCGAGATGGGCTCCAGCGGCGCCCCGCGCGAGGAACTGCACTTCGAAATCCGCAAGAACGGGAAGCCGGTGGACCCGGCAGATTACCTGCCGGGGCGGTAATCGTCGTAGGGCGGGATCGTGCAGCGGCTGCCGCCGAATGCATCTCGAGTCGGCAGCTCGTAGGCTGGGCTGATAAGCCCAGCGCAAAATGTAAAGAGGCAG
>DASSFA010000017.1:0-6857 GCA_035694895.1 Rhodanobacteraceae bacterium
CGGGTGTCGTTGTCCACCTTGGGGTTGATCGCACTGACCGTGCCCGTGAAGTGGCGGCCGCCGAACGCATCGAGCGACAGATCGATCTGCTGTCCCACGTGCACGCGGCTGAGCTCGCGCTGCGGCACGTAGAAATCCACGTAGAGCGGATCCATTTCCTGCAGGGTCACGATCGTCGTGCCGGCGTTGAGATAGGCGCCCGGATTCACCATGATGATGCCGGCATGGCCGGAGAACGGCGCACGCAGCGTCTTCTTGTTGACCAGCGCCTGCTGCGCGGCGACCTGCGCCTGTGCGCTCTTCAGGTTCGCCATGTCGGTGTCGTACTGCGCGCGGCTGATCGCCTGGACCGCAAGCTGCTGCTTCGAACGGTTGGCGGTGAGTTCGGCTAGCTTCTCGGTGGCCTGCAACGAGGCGAGCTTCGCCTGGTCGTCGGCATCGCGCAGCTGCAGCAGCACCTGGCCCTTCTTCACGTCGTCGCCGGATTTCAGATTGACCGATTCGACCAGTCCGGAGACGTCCAGCGCCAGATCGGCGCCGCGCATCGCGCGCAGCGTGCCGATCGCCGAGATCTGGGGCTGCCAGACCTGGTACTCGGCTTTCGCCGTGCTGACGGTGGCGGGAGCGGGCTTCGGGAAGCTCGCCATCATGCGCATCACCAGCAGTACCTTGACCGCAGCGATGATCGCAATCAGCGCCAACACGCCGACGATCATCCAGATCATGCGCTTTCTGGTGTTCGGCATTCTTTGTACGAGTGTTTGCATGGTGTGTCTTTTCCTTGGCTGTGCGACCACCCGGATCGGCATGCGACCGTCCCTGGTCGCCGCGATCTGGAGCCAAAATCGGGTTTCGTGGTTTTCGTGATCCGGCAAATCCAAAAGCGCACGTCCCTGTGCGCACTTCCAGAAAAGCTAGTCCTTCGTTGCGACTTCCTCATTACCGTTCCAACTGCCACCCAGGGCCGCATACAGCGCTGCGGTGTCGGCGAGCCGCGCGGCGCGCGCCTGGATCAGCGCGATCCTCGCTTGCTGGTACTGACGCTCGGCGTCAAGCAGGCTCAGGTAATCCACCGCGCCGACCCGGTATTGCGTGCGCGTGAGCTCGAGCCGCTTCGACGCGGCCTGCTCGGCGGTGTTCTGCGCGGCGAGTCCCTGCGCATCCAGATCCAGCGCCTGCAGCGTGTCGGCCACGTTCTGGAACGCGGTCAACACCGTCTGCTGCCAGTCCGCCACGGCGCGATCCATGCCGGCCTGCGCGGCGCGCTTCCTGTGCAGCAGCTCGCCGCCATGGAAGATCGGCTGCAGGAGGTTCAGGCCCAGCGACCACGCGCCGGTCCCGGCTGAGAACAGGTCACCGGCGTGCAACGCCTGTGAACCACCGCTGCCCGACAACGTGAGCTGCGGCAGCATGTTCGCGGTCGCGACACCGACCTGCGCGGTCGCCGCATGCAGTTGCGCGGAGGCGGCGCGGATGTCGGGACGCTGCTCGACGATTTTCGACGGCAGGCTCACCGGCACGTCCTGCGGCAACGTGACGTTCGCCAGCTCGATCGGCTGCAGCCGCAGTTGCGCCGACGTCACGCCCAGGTAAGTCGCAAGCTGGTCCTGCGTCGCCGCCAGTTGCTTGCGCAGCGGCGGCAACGTGGCCTCCGTGCTCGCCAGTTGCGCTTCGACCGCAAGCGTGTCGGACAATGATTTCGCGCCGATCTGCTGCTGCTTGCGCGCGATGTCCAGTTCCTTCTTCAAGGAATCGGCGATCTCCTCGGTCGCGCGTACCTGCTCGCGCAGCGATGCCTCCTGCAACGAGGCGGTGACCACGTTGCTGGCGAGGATCAGGTACGTCGCATCCAGTTGCGCGCGCTGCGCGTCGGCCAACGCCGATTGCGCCTCGACACCGCGACGCACGCCGCCGAAGATGTCGAACACATAGCCCACGCTGACGCCGGCGTTGTAGACCGTGAACGGCCCGCTGCCGAAGCCCGCTCCGGCCCCGCCGAATTGCGCGCCGGAGGATTTCTGCCGGGTCGCGCCTGCGCTGGCGTCCAGCGACGGGAAGAACGAGCCGCGCGCGGCCTTTGCGTTCTCCTCCGCCTCGCGCAACGCGGCCTGCGCGGAAGCGATCGTCGGCGAATGCGCCAGCGCCTGGCTCACGCGACGATCGAGTTCCTCGTTGCCGAACATGGTCCACCAGCGTTGCGGCACGTCGCGGCCTTCGAGGAAGCGCTGCGCATCGCCGCCGGCGGTGTCGGTGGACGCGGTCTGCGCGGGCAGCGGCTGCGCGGTGTAGCGATCCACCGCCGGCGCGTCCGGACGCTTGTAGTTCGGCCCGACCGCACAACCGGCAAGGACGCAACTGACGAGAATCGGCGCCAGGGCGCAAGCCAGCGTACCGCGGGCGGGCAGGTTCGAATGTGGTTGGCTCATTGTGGTTGTTGTTCGAGGGAGCGGATCCGATGCAGCGGAGCGGCGCAAACGGCCGCCTCATAACTGAACCGAACGGTAAAGATATTCGAAACTATTTTCAAATGCAAATATTTTTCGCGACAGGGCCGAAAGTCGTGCGCGTACGCATGACATGCGTCATGCGAGCGCCCGGTGAATCTTTCGTTTCACGACGATTGAGCCGTGCGCATTTCGACATCGGTGCCGGGGCAAGCCATTCAAGGCATGACTGATGCCCTAGGCTGAATTCAGCGATGCGCTTCGGCGAGATATGCGGCGCTTTGCATCTCGATCAAGCGGCTTGCCGTGCGCGCGAAGGCGGCGCGAAGGCGCGTGCCATCGTACAGCTCCACCGCGGGCACCGCGGCGGAGAGCGCCAGTTTGACGCGGCGGTCGTACAACTCGTCCACGAGCTGCATGAACCGGCGCGCGGCATCTTCCCGCAGCGGCGTGAATTGCGGTACTTCGCTGATCAGGATCGCCGGATACGCGCGCGCCAGCTCGATGTAATCGGCCGAGCCGCGCGGGCCTTCGCACAACGCATCGAAGTCGAACCACGCGGCTTGCGCGCACGCGCGCCGCACCGGGATCGCGCGATCATTGATTTCGAGCACACCGCCTTCCTGCACGGCGCCGCGCGCGAGATTGTCGAACAACATCGCCAGCGCACGCTCGGCCTGCGCGCCGGGCGGGGTGAGATAAACGGGAGCACGGGTGAGCGCGCGCAGTCTCCAGTCGTGCGGCGAGGCGATTTCCAGCACATGGCAATGCCGTTGCAGCAGCGTGATCGCCGGCAGGAACCGCGCGCGCTGCAGGCCGTCGCGGTAGAGATCCTGTGGCGGCGTGTTGGAAGTCGTGACCAGCGCGACGCCGGCGCGAAACAGCGCGCGCAGCAGATTCGCCAGGATCATCGCATCGCCGATGTCCTCGACCTGGAACTCGTCCAGGCACAGGACGCGCGCCTTGCGCGCCAACCGCGCGGCCACGTCGTTCAGCGGATCGCGTCGCTCGCCCAGGCCGCGCAATTGCGCGTGGATGTCCAGCATGAAGCGATGGAAGTGCACGCGTTGCGCCGCCCCCGGTGGCAGCGAATCCACGAACAGGTCCATCAGCATCGTCTTGCCGCGCCCGACCGACCCCCACAGGTAAATGCCCTGCGGCGCATGGCGTGGGCGCCAGCGCGAGAACCAGCCGGATTCCGGCACCACGAGCCGCGCCTGCAGGCGATCGAATTCGCCCAGCACCGCGCGTTGCGCGGGATCATCCCGCCAGGCGCCCGCGGCCACGCCTTGCGCGTAGCGCCGGCTCGGCGTCATCGGGATTTCAGGCGCCGCGGAATCCACGCAAGCGATCACGCGCCTGCGCGAAGCGGGGGCAGCCAGCCGCGCACCGCATTCTTCACCGCGCCGCGCAAGTCCATCAGCCGGCGATGGAAGAAATGCCCGGTCTCCGGCATGCGCACCAGCGCGGGCTGGGGTTCGAGCGTTTCCACCCACTCGAAGACCGCCTGCGGATCCACGACCTCGTCGTCCTCGCCCTGCACGATCAGCCACGGGCATTCGGGCATCGCCACGCCGGCGAAATCCCAGCGCCCGACCGGCGGCGCCACCGTGATCAGCGCATTCGCGGCGAGCGAACGCGCGGTGCGCAGCGCGACATAGGAGCCGAACGAGAACCCGGCCAGCCACAGCGCATCCTGCGGATGCACGCGGCGCACCCATTGCGTGACCGCGACCAAGTCCCCGCTCTCGCCGTCGCCCTCATCGTATTCGCCTTCCGATTCACCCACGCCGCGGAAGTTGAAGCGCACCGTGTCCAGGCCGGACTCGCGCAGACTGCGCTCCAGCATCGTCACGACCTTGTTGCGCAGGCTTCCGCCGTGCTGTGGATGCGGATGACAGATGACCACCGTGCCCGCTCGCGCCTCCGCCGGCTTGGCCGCGCAGGTCGCCACTTCCAGCCGACCGGCCGGGCCGGGCAAGGCGAAGTCGCGCGGCTCGCGCGGAAACTCCGCGGGTACGTGCGGGGGAGCCGGTTTGTTCATGGGTCAATAATACAGAACCCCATGGGGACAAAATGGCAGGCCATGGATGGCCGTGTCGAAGTGAGCCTCAAGGCGCCGTCGCATGACGGCGAGCATCGCAGCGCCAGGCGGGAGCAAGGCGCGACTGTTCGAGCGCATGGACGCGCGAGTTCGCGCCGGCCCGCCTGGCGCGAGAAGCGCAGCCCAATCGAGCCAACCGGACGTTGGCTCGACCGTCATGCCCGGCGCCAATGGTTTTGGCTACTTTTGCCGAAACAAAAGTAGCCCGCGCCGCGGGACGGCGCGGGAAGAGACAGGGATGTCGAACAGCAAAGACACTGGATTCCCGCTTTCGCGGGAATGACGTCTTTCAGGGGCTGGCTAATGCACTGGATCCCGTGTCATCGGCCATCCATGGCCTGCACGGGATGAGTGCCAAAGTACGGCACTGGATCCCGGCTCAGCGCACATCCATGTGCTGGCCGGGATGACCGCATCCTGTGGTCACTTGACCTGGGAAACCATCCACTTCACCGTCGCCTCGACCTGTGCGTCGGTGAGCGCCGGGTTGCCGCCCTTGGCCGGCATGTGGTTGCCGTCCGGGCCGGTGTAGCCGTCGATCGCATGCTTGACCAGCGTGTCGATGCCCTCGGCGACGCGCGGCGCCCATGCAGCCTTGTCGGTGATCTTGGGCGCGCCGGCCGCACCGGTGGAATGGCAGGTCGTGCACAGCTGGCCGAAGATCGTCTTGCCGTCGGTGGTGCCGCCATAGGCGACCTGCGAGGCGGCGGCCTTCGCCGCGGCGGCGGCCTGCGCCTGCATCGCCGCGCGCCCGGTGGCACCCGCGTAATCGGCGCCGACCGGCATGATCCGCTCGCTGGCTTCGCGCGCCTGCGTGTCGGTCGCTTCGGTCGGCTGGTAGGCGTGCACGATCTGGCCGATGATGATCAGGATCACGGCGATGCCGGCCAGGGCCGCGATCATCATCGCGAAGTGGCGCATGAAAGTGCGATCGGAAGGGGTCATGTGATCGCTCACGGCAAACTCCGGTTGAAAGTTCGTTGTAGCGGGTCGCACCCGCGACAACCGCGAGCGCCAAAAGACGCGAAAGTATAACGAGGTCGTGGCGCGGGACAAAGCGCCTCGGCGCGGCGGCTGGAGCTCAGGAGGCCTTTTGCGTCCGCTTGCGCGCCGGCCGCTTGCGCGCGGCGGACTTGGCGGATTTCTTCGCAGCGGCCTTTTTCGCCGGAGCACGCTCGGCCGCCGGGGTGCGCTGCTTGGCGTCGATGCTCTTCTGCAGCAGCGACATGAAATCGACCACGTTGGTCGCCGCGTTCTTCGGCAGTTCGGCTTCGGCAGCCGCCGGTGTGCGCACGACGCCCTTGGCCTTCACCCGCTCCTCGATCACCTTCACCAGCCGCTCGCGGAAATCGTCGTGGTAGTTCTCCGGCTGCCATTCGCCGATCATGGATTTCACCAGCGACTCGGCCATGTCCAGTTCCTTCGCGCTGATCCGGTAGGCCGCGGGCTTCTTGTCAGGGAAGGCGTATTCGTCCGCGCTCACCAGCTCCTGCGGATAGCGCAGCAGCATCAGCCGCAAGGCGTCGCCCTGCGGGATCACCAACGCGAGGTATTCGCGGGTGCGGATCACCACCCGCGCCAACCCTGCCGTTTTCAGGCGCTTCAGCGTTTCGCGCAACAGCACGTAACCCTTCTCGGCCTTCTTGGCCGGCACGAGGTAATAGGGCTTCTCGAAGTATTCCGGGCCGATTTCGTCGGCATTGATGAAGGCCTCTATGTCCACCGACTCGGTGGATTCCGGCGCGGCTTTCGCGAAGTCCTCTTTTTCCAGCACGACGTACGAACCCTTGTCGTACTCGAAGGCCTTGACGATGTCCTTCCAGGGCACCTCCTCGCCGGTCTCCTCGTTGACGCGCTCGTAGCGTATCGGCGCGTTGTTGCGCGAATCGAGCATCCGGAAATGCAGGTCGGTGTGCCGTTCTGCGGTCATCAACTGCACGGGGATGTTCAACAACCCGAAGGTTATGGTGCCGCTCCATATCGGTCTTGGCATGACACGCTCCTTGTCTTGATGCCGCTCGCCCTGAGCGTAGCGCCGCAGGCGCGGAGTCGAAGGGCAGTTGTCCTTCCCTCCGCGTTTCGACTCCGCTTCGCGTAGCCTGCCCTAGGCTTGTCGAAGGGCTCAATGCGAACGGAATCTGCAGTTACGAGCTACCCGGCAGCGCCTGCCGCACTTCGTCGATCCCTTCCCAGGGATCGCTCTTCAACGATTTCAGCCGGCGCGGCAGGTTCCTGATCGTGAACTGCGCGCCCGAGCGCAATTTCGAAAGTTCTTCCCAGTGCAGCGGCGTGGCGATGCCGGCTCCTTC
>DASSFA010000018.1:0-7160 GCA_035694895.1 Rhodanobacteraceae bacterium
CCGCGCGGTCAGGCCGAAACGGTGGATCAGGTAGAACTCGTAATAACTGGTGATGCTGGCGAGGTAGAAATATTTGGAAAAGAGCAGTATCAGCAGCACGCCGATGGTGCGGACGACCAGCGGCTTGGGATAACGCGGGCCGTCGGCAACGGTCCTGTGCCGGCGCTCATTGAGATGTGCGTGATACCAGCGGCCGACCTGCAACAACACCACCATCGCGAGCAATGCGATCAGCGTGGCCCAGCCGACGCTGCCACGGCCGTAACGCAAGACCACCCAGCCCGCGAGCAGTGGCCCGAGCGCCGACCCGGTGTTGCCACCGATCATGAAGACCGATTGCGCGAGCCCGAAGCGGCCACCGGAAGCCAGTCGCGCCACGCGCGAGGATTCGGGGTGGAACACCGAAGACCCGCAGCCGACCAGCGCCACCGCGATCAGCAGGATGGAATAGGACGGCGCGACCGACAGCAAGGCCAGGCCGCCGAGCGTGAAGCACATGCCGACCGGCAGCGAATACGGCATCGGCCGCTTGTCGGTGACCATGCCGACCACCGGCTGCAACAGCGATGCGGTCAACTGGAAAGTCAGGGTGATCGCGCCGATCTGGAAGAAGCTGAGATGGAAATCACCCTTGAGCAGCGGATAGATCGCCACGATCAGCGACTGCATCATGTCATTGAGCAGATGCGAGAAGCTGATCGCACCCAGCACGCTGAAATGGGTGCGGTCCTCGTGATGGGATGCCTCGAGAACCGTCGAAGGATTTTCGTTCACTGCATCGCTTCCGCCGCCGCGACCACGTCGCCCTCGCCCGGCAACACCAGCAACGCGGCGCCGGCCAATGGCGTGTAGGTATCGGCGCCGACCACGCGTTTCAATGGCGTGTTGCCGTGCCCCGCCTCCACGATCGCGGT
This sequence comes from Rhodanobacteraceae bacterium, assembly GCA_035694895.1. Lineage (GTDB taxonomy): Bacteria > Pseudomonadota > Gammaproteobacteria > Xanthomonadales > Rhodanobacteraceae > 66-474. The sequence goes on from DASSFA010000018.1 coordinate 915, forward strand.
GATGATGCCCTCACCCACCCCGGCGCTGCGGCGGCCCTCGTCCAGCACGATGATCCGTTTCGCCGACTTCGCCTGCCCGGCGATGAACTGTTCGTTCAACGGCACCAGCCAGCGCAGGTCCACCACGCGGACCTGCCACTTCAGCTTCTTCTCGATCTCGCGCGCGGCGCGCAGCGCCATCGGCACGCCGTTGCCGAAGGTAAAGATCGCAAGATCCCTGGCATCCTCGTTGTAGACGCGGCCTTCGCCGAGCGACATCGCCTCGTCCGGCGGAGGATAGGCGAACTGCCACGCGCCATCGCCCGCTTCGTACAAGTCCTTGGTCATGTACAGCGCGATCGGTTCCAGGAACGCACACACGCGGCCGTCCACCTTGCACAACGCGGCCATCGTGCGCAGCATCGTCGCTGCGTCGTCGCCGCGCGAGGGACAGCCGACGACCAGGCCCGGGATGTCGCGCAGCGCGGCGATCGAGTTGTCGGTGTGGAAATGCCCGCCGAAGCCCTTCTGGTAACCCAGCGAGGCGATGCGCATCAGGATCGGATTGCGGTACTGGTCGTTGGAGAAGAACTGCAGCGAGCATGCCTCGCCGCGGATCTGGTCGCAGGCATTGTGGAAATATGCGAGGTACTGGATCTCGGGAATGGGCAACATGCCCATGTTGGCGTAGCCCTGCGCGAGGCCGAGGATGATCGTCTCGTCCAGCAGCGTGTTGAACACGCGCGCGCCCTTGAACGCCTTGTGCAGCCCTTTCGTGACCGTGTACACGCCGCCCTTCTGCGCCACGTCCTCGCCGAACAGCAGCGACTCCGGATATTTCGCCATCAGGTCGTGCAGCGCCTGGTTGATCTGGATGGCGAGGTGCCGGGCCGGAAGTTTCTCAGGCAGCTTGTCTTCGCCACCGAATACCGCCGCGCGTTTTTCCGCGAAATCGGCGCGCTGCGCCTCCGCCTTCACCTTCTTCGGCGTGTACGGCGCCAGCGGCTTCACCACTTCGGCCAGCGTCTTGAGGCGCGGGCGGCGATCGGCTTCCTCCGCTGCCGCGAAGCATTTCTTCCGGACGGCCTCGTATTGCCCGAGCAACGACTCTCGGGAATACAGCCCGGATTCGAGCGCGATCCCCGCCGAGCGCAGCAGCGGATCGGTCGCTTCCAGCGCGACCAGTTCCTCGATGGATCGCCACTCGATTTCGAAATCGGTGCCGGCGTGGCCCATTACCCGCATGGTCTTCAGGTGCAGGAAGGTCGGCCGGCGCGTGCCGCGGCAATGCTCCACCGCGCGCGCGACCTGCGCGTAGCCTTCGGCGAGATCCAGGCCGTCGGCGAAGAAGTAGTCGAGATCCTTGCGGTCGCGGAAGTTGTTCGCGACCCAGCCGTTCGGGGTCTTCACCGAAATGCCGATGCCGTTGTCCTCGCACACGAACAGCACCGGTGCCGGCAATTTCTGGTACGCCGTCCATGCTGCGGCGTTGAACGCGGTCTGCGCGGTGGCGTGGTTGCTCGACGCATCGCCGAACGAGCAGATCACGATGGAGTCCCGGGGTACCGGCAACTCATGTCCGATGCGGCGTGCCTGTTCGATCGCCACCGCCGTGCCGAACGCCTTCGGCAGGTGCGAAGCGATCGTCGAGGTCTGTGGCAATACCCACAGCGGCTTGGAACCCCACACCTTGTGGCGACCGCCGGAAGCGGGATCTTCCTTGCTCGCCGCGAACGACAGCGCGGAATCCATCACCGGATCCATGCCCGGCAGTTTGCGGAAGCGTTCGGCCATGAACGCGCCGCTGCGATAGTGCAGGAAGGCCGGGTCGGTGTGCCGGGTCAGCCGCGCCACCATCGCATTGCCTTCATGCCCCGACGAGCCGATGGTGTAGAACACCTTGTTCTGCACGCGCAGCACGCGCGCCATCAGGTCGAGATGACGCGAGATCAACTGCGATTCGAACAGCTCGCGGAAGCCCCGCGCATCCAGCGCGCTGCCGGGCAGCACCGGCTCATCGTCGCGCGGCGCACGGCGCGGGCCGCCACGCCATTCCCTGACGAACTCGATGAAGTTCTGGTCAACGATCTCGGCGCGGTTGAAGCCCTTGTGGCGGGCGGGGATGACTGTCGCGGTTGCCATAAAGTAGCCGTTCGTCCTGAGCGTAGCGCCGGAGGCGCGGGGTCGAAGGACACGTTTCAAAAGGGGACCGTCCTTCGACTTCGGCGCTGCGCGCCGTAGTCTATCCTGAGCTTGTCGAGCGGCTCAGGACGAGCGGTATTTCCAGCGCGCCTCTGCCAGTTACCTATGCGTCCATCGCAAACTTCGTCGCCACGTCCGCATTCACCGGCGGCATCGGCACGAAGCGCGGCGTCGCGCGCACGCGCTCCAGCCAGCGCGAGACCTGCGGAAAGCGAGACAAGTCGAAACCACCGTCCGCCGCACAATGCGTGTAGGCGAACAGCGCTATGTCGGCGATGCCGTACTGCGCGCCGCTGAACCATTCGTTCGTGGAGAGATGCTTTTCCATCACGGCCAATGCCGCATTGCCGCGCTCGAGGCACTTCGGCAGTTCCGCGCGGCGCGGCGAATCGGCTTCCGTCCAGCCGCGGATGAACCGCGCCACCGCGATGTAGGGCTCGTGGCTGTACTGCTCGAAGAACATCCAGCTCAACGTATGCGCGCGCTGCCAGGCATCGCCGCCGAAGTATTCGGTGCCTTCCGCCAGCCAGCACAGGATCGCGTTGGATTCGGTCAGGATGCGGCCATCCTCCAGCTCGATCACCGGCACCTTGCCATTCGGGTTCATCGCCAGGAATTCCGGCGTGTGCGTCTGTCCGCGGGTGTTGTCGGTTTCGATCCAGCGGTATTCGCGGCGGAGCTGTTCGCACAGCAACCGCAACTTGTGGCAATTGCCGGAAACCGAATTGCCGTAGATGGTGATCATTGTCCTGCCCCGAGCTTGCGACGGTTGGAAAGCCATTCCTCGCGCGTCTGGCCCCACATCTCGGTGGCCAGATCTTCGTACGGCGGCGGCATCTTCACCATGCCGCGATTGCGCGAACCGAGCCGTTGCGCCAGGCGCTGCGACGGCGCGTTGGCGGGATCGATGCAATGGATCACCGCATCCCAGCCGAGCGTCTCGAACGCCCAGTTCATGGCCGCGATCGCCGCCTCGGTGGCGTAACCGCAACCCCAGGCATCGGGATGGAACGACCAGCCGACCTCGTTGCCAGGCCAGCCATCCGGCTTCCATGGGCCGAGCTGGCCGAGCCACTTGCCACTCGCCTTGTCGAGCACCGAGAACATCGCGAAGCCCTGCACCATCCACGCGCCGGGCATCTGCAGGAAGCGGCGCCACGCGGCAGCCCGGGTGAGCTGGCCGCCGATATAACGTGCGGCCTGCTCGTCGGCGAGCAGTTCCGCATAACGCTCGAAATCTTCGGCACGCGGCGGGCGCAGGATCAGCCGCACGGTTTCCAGCACGGGTCCAACGGCAACGGGGGCGGTGATGCTGGCGCTCATCCGCAACGATTACTTCTTGCCGGGCTTGGCCGCCGGCTGCGCGGGGTGGTAGGTGCAACTCGGCTCTACCTGCGCGATATCGGGAATGTTCGGGCTGGTACAGACGAACCCGAGCGTGTTCCCACCCTTCTGGTCTTTCATCACCTGCGGCGAGAGCTGGATTAGGCCGTGATCCGTGCCCGTGACGGGCGCGAGATAAATGTTGATCACCCCGCCATTGCTTACCACGATGCCGCTGATCTCGGTCGTCGTCATCGCGTTGGGCGCACCCAGGTGCGCTTCCTCATTGGTGGAGGGCGGCTTGCCGGTGGCGTTGATCGCGTTCACCACCGACATCTTGCTGGTCGCCACCAGCAGCGAGTCCAGCGCCAGGTGCACCGCATTCGCATTGAGCGCGGCGAATGCGCCGCCGCTTGCGAGCAACGCAGCTGCGGTGAGCACGGTCTTGATGATCTTCATCTCGTTTCTCCCAGGAATCCGCTCGCGATTTTGCCGGACGCGCTTGAATCGCACCCGACTAGAACGCATTGATGCCGGTCAGTTCGCGCCCGACGACGAGCTGATGGACCGTCTCGGTGCCCTCGTAGGTGATCACCGACTCCAGGTTCAGCGCGTGGCGGATAGCCGAATGCTCGGTAGTGATGCCGGCACCGCCCAGGATGTCGCGGCACTCGCGCGCGATGTCCAGCGCCATGCGCACGTTGTTCCATTTGGCGAGCGATACCTGCGTGGGCTGCATCTTGCCGGCGTCCTTCAGGCGGCCGAGCTGCAACGACAGCAATTGCGCGGTGGTGATGCGCCGGGCCATGTCGGCCATCTTCAACTGGATCGCCTGGTTGGCGGCCAGCGGACGACCGAACAGGATGCGCTCCTTCGTGTAATCGAGCACTTCCTTCAGGCACGCCTGCGCCGCTCCGATCGGACCCCAGGTGATGCCGTAGCGGGCCTGGGTCAGGCAGCCCAGCGGGCCCTTGAGCCCCTTCACATTGGGCAGGCGGTTGGCGTCGGGCACGCGCACATTGTCGAAGAACAGGGCGGAGGTGACCGAGGCGCGCAGGCTCATCTTCTTGTGGACTTCCTGCGCGGCGAAGCCCTTTGAGTCGGTCGGCACGATGAAGCCCTGGATGCCGTCCTCGGTCTGCGCCCAGACGATCGCAATGTGGGCCAGGTTGCCGTTGGTGATCCACATCTTGGCGCCGTTGATCACCCAGTCCGCGCCATCCTTTTTGGCATTCGTCTTCATGTTGGCCGGGTCGGAGCCGCCGTGCGGTTCGGTCAGGCCGAAGCAGCCGATGATCTCGCCCGCCGCCATCTTCGGCAGGTAGTGCGTCTTCTGCTCTTCGCTGCCGTAGGCGTAGATCGGGTACATGCACAGCGAGCTTTGCACCGACGCGAAGCTGCGCAGGCCCGAGTCGCCGCGCTCGAGCTCCTGGCAGATCAGGCCGTAGCTCACGCCGTTCATGCCGGCACAGCCGTACTTTTCCGGAATGGTCGCGCCGAGCAGGCCCAGATTGGCGATCTCGGGGATCAGCTCCTTCGGAAAGCGCGCCTGGTCGAAGCAGTCGCCGATGATCGGCAGCACGCGCTCGTCCACGAAGCGGCCGACGGTGTCCTGCACGATGCGCTCCTCGTCGGAGAGCAACGCGCGGATGTCGTAAAGGTCGAGTGGATCGAGGGCCATGGGGATTCCGGCGGACAAGGCGAAGCCGACTATTGTAGCTGCCCCGATCAGGCGTTGCTGATCCCATGCGGCACGTGCCCGGTCGCCACGTGCCGGCGAGCGGACTCCACGTTAATGCGCGAATCGTCGAAGAAGATGTCGGCACCGAAGGCTTCCAGGAACGGCCCCTTGTCGCGACCGCCAAGGAACAGCGCCTCGTCGATGCGCACGCCCCAGCGGCGCAGCGTCAGGATCACGCGCTTGTGCGCCGGCGCCGAGCGCGCGGTGACCAGTGCGGTCCGGATCGGCGAATCCTCGGCCGGATACGCCGCCTGCAAGCGGTGCAACGCCGCCAGGAAGCCGCGGAATGGCCCACCGGAAAGCGGCTCGTTCCAGTGCTCGGTTTCGTTGTGGTGGAACGCATCCAGCCCCTGCTCCTGCGAGATGCGCTCGGACTCGTCGCCGAAAATCACCGCATCGCCGTCGAAGGCGATGCGCAATTGCTGCGAATCGGTTCGCTGCGCCTGCGACGGCATGATGGTCGCCGCCGCCACCCCGGCCTTCAGCGCGCGCGCGACGTCGTCCGCGTTGGCCGAAAGGAACAGGTCGGCCGCGAACGGCGCGATGTAATCGGAGGTCGGTTCGCCGGACGTGAATGCCGCGCGCGTGATGGCCAAGCCGTGATGCTGGATCGAATTGAAGATGCGCAGGCCGGTGTCGCCGGAATTGCGCGAGAGCAGGATCACTTCGACGCGCGGCACGGCCGGCGAAGGATCGTTCAGCGCCAGCAGCTTGCGCGCCAGAGGGAACGCCACGCCGGGGGCCAGCGGCTCGTTCTCGTGCGCGATCTGGTAGGCGCGATAGGCCTCCAGCCCTTCCCGCTCGAACAGGGCGTGCGATTCGGCCAGGTCGAACAGCGCGCGCGAGGAGATCGCGACCACCAGGCGGTTGTCGCGGATGGAAACCTCGCTATGCGCAGTGTCCTGCATGGCCGCAGTTTAGCGGGTCGGGAACGCCAAAGAGCAGGCCAGGGATGGCCGTGTCGAAGCGAGCTACGGCGCCGTCGCATGACGGCGAGCATT
>DASSFA010000019.1:0-4687 GCA_035694895.1 Rhodanobacteraceae bacterium
TGTTCGCGCTGTTCAAGCAGCACGGTCTTTCCGTGGACCTGATCGGCTCGGCGGAAACCAACGTCACCGTGTCGCTCGATCCGACCGAGAACCTGCTGGATTCCGACGCGGTTGCCGCCCTCGCGGCCGATCTCGAGAAGATCTGCCGCGTGAAGGTGATCGCGCCGTGCGCGGCGGTGACGCTGGTCGGACGCGGCATGCGTTCGATGCTGCATCGGCTCTCCCCGGTGCTCGCCGAATTCGGCCGCGAGCGCGTGCACCTGATCTCGCAGTCCTCCAACAATCTCAACCTCACCTTCGTCACCGACGAGGCGATGCTGGACGGGTTGCTGCCGCGCCTTCACGAGTTGCTGATCCGCGCCGGTGCCCTGCGCACCGACGATGCCGCGCTGTTCGGACCGAGCTGGCAGGTGTTGTACGGCCGGAACCCCGTCGCGGTGCGCGAGCCGTGGTGGAAGAAAGAACAGGCGCGCTTGCTTGAACTCGCTCACCCCTCTCCCGTGGGGAGAGGGTTGGAAGCGGCGACGCCGCGCTACGTCTATCACCTGCCGACCATCCGCGAACGCGCGCGCGCCTTGCGCGCGCTGTCTTCCATCGATCGCATCTACTACGCGATGAAGGCCAATGCGCATCCTGCGATCCTCCACGCGATCGCGGAAGAGGGCGTCGGTTTCGAATGCGTGTCGCCCGGAGAACTCGCGGCCGTGGACGGCATTCGCGAGGCGGGTGCCGTGCCGCGCCTGTTCACGCCCAACTTCGCGCCGCGTGATGACTACGCGTACGCGCACCAGCACGGCGTGCCGACCACGCTGGATGCATTGCATCCGCTGCAGCAGTGGCCCGAGCTGTTCGCCAACCGCGAGATCATGTTGCGCGTGGACCTCGGTCGCGGCCTTGGCCACCACGACAAGGTGCGTACCGGCGGGGCGGGCAGCAAGTTCGGCTTGCCGCTGGACCAGCTCGATCTGTTCGTCGCGCTGGCGCAGAAAAATCTCACGCGCATCGTCGGCCTGCATGCGCATCTCGGGTCCGGCATCCTCGATGCCACGCACTGGGCCGAGGTCTACGGACAACTCGCCAGCATCGCCGAGAAGATCGGCAGCGTGGCGTATCTCAATCTCGGCGGCGGCCTGGGCGTGCCTTCGCATCCGGGCGAGGCGGAGCTCGATCTGGCCGCGCTCGACGCGTCGATTGCCGAGGTGCGCCAGGCCTATCCGCAGTATCGCTTGTGGCTGGAACCCGGGCGCTGGCTGGTGGCGGATGCCGGCGTGCTGCTGGCGCGCGCCACGCAGGTCAAGCGCAAGGGCGCGCTGAATTACCTCGGCTGCGATGCCGGCATGCACGCGTTGATCCGCCCGGCGCTGTACGACGCGTGGCACGAGATCGTGAACCTTTCGCGCCTTGAAGAAGCAGCGACCACGCTGTATCAGGTGGTCGGCCCGATCTGCGAATCCGGCGACGTGCTCGGAGCCGACCGCCGCCTGCCGGAGACATCAGAAGGCCACGTGCTGCTGATCGCGCGGGCCGGTGCCTATGGGGAATCGATGTCGTCGAATTACAACCTGCGTGATCTTGCGGCTTCGGTGGTGATCGAATGAGCAAAACATTTCGTTATGCGAAGCTTCTTCCCTCTCCCCTGCGGGGAGAGGGCCGGGGTGAGGGGGCTGCGTGAAGCGGGAAAATGTCGAGCTTGCGCGAGGACTGCGACATCGCATGACGGATGCGGAACGGATGCTGTGGCGACAATTGCGCGGGCGCCATTTCGATTCGTTGAAATTCCGTCGGCAGCATCAGCTATCCGGATATATCGTGGACTTCGTTTGTCTCTCAGCGGGTTTGGTGATTGAACTGGATGGTGGACAGCATCTTCAAAATGCTCAGAAAGACGCTGTGCGTACGAAGGCGCTGAATGCCTTGGGCTATCGGGTGATTCGTTTCTGGAACGATGATCTATTGACTCGGACGGATGCTGTGCTTGAGGAGATCCTGGCGGCATTGAAAGTCCCCCCTCACCCCGGCCCTCTCCCCGTCGGGGAGAGGGGGGCAAGCGCAGCGCGCGTTTCGGAACCTGCATGAACGTGCTTGCCGATCCCCGCCAGGCAAAAGCCTTCCGCTTCGTCCGTTGCGGCTACAACATTGGCGTCGCGGAACTGGTATATGCGTTCGATGATGGCCCGGAGCTGATTGAGCGGATACGCTTTCCGGGTGCGCCTGAGTTGGCCGACGAGCGCAGGGAGGCGTTCGATGCGGCGCTGCGGCTGCTGCATCTGGTCGCCGGAGTCAGTTACTACAAGGCCGGTGTGCCGGCGCGCATCGCGGTCGAGAACGGTGCCCTCGACGAGGGCACTGCCGCGCTGATGGACGAGTTGTATCTGCACGGGCTGGCCGAATTCGCGTATCGCAACGGGCTGGATCTGCGCGGACGGATCGGATTCCCCTGTAGGAGCGCACCCGTGCGCGACAGCGGAACTCATGGCCAGGGCGGCCACGGAGCTCTTGGCCACGGACCGCAAACCTCGCGCGCAGGCGCGCTCCTGCAACAGCGAACATTGGTCCCCATCGGCGGCGGCAAGGATTCGCTGGTCGTGGTCGAGGCGTTGAAGGCGGGGGGCGCCGAAGCGACGGCGGTATGGGTCGGCAATTCCCCATTGATCGCCGCGGTCGCAGCGCGCACCGGCCTGCCGATGTTGAACATCGCGCGCGAACTGTCGCCGGTGTTGTTCGAGTACAACCGGCTCGGGGCGTGGAACGGCCACATCCCGGTGACCGCGATCAATTCGGCGATCCTGGTGTGCGCGGCGATTCTCTACGGGTTCGATTCGATCGCCTTCGCCAACGAGCGCTCGGCGTCCAGCGCCACGCTGGAATACGAAGGCCAGCAGGTGAACCACCAGTGGAGCAAGGGCTGGGTTTTCGAGCGCGCGTTTGCCGCGTACGTGCATTCGCACGTGGCCGCCGACCTGGATTACTTTTCGCTGTTGCGACCGTTTTCGGAACTGGCGGTGACGCGCGCGTTCGCGAGATCCGGTGGCGCGTATTTCGACGCGTTCTCCAGTTGCAACCGCAATTTCCGCATCCTCGGCCCGAAGCCGGCGGATCGCTGGTGCGGCCAATGCCCGAAGTGCCACTTCGTGTTCCTCGCGCTCGCGCCGTTCCTGCCCAAGCCGCGGCTGCTGTCGATCTTCGGTCGCAATCTCCTCGATGATGAGGGCCAGGCGGCAGGGTTCGATGCCCTGCTCGAGTACCAGGATCACAAGCCGTTCGAATGCGTGGGCGAGGCGAGCGAGGCGCGCGCCGCCTTCGCCGCCCTGGCGCAGCGGCCGGAATGGCGCGAGGATGTGCTGGTCGCGCGTTTCCGCGAGGAGATCGCGCCGCAACTGGAAACGGGTTCGCTGCGACTGGAGACGTGGTTGCAGGCGAGCGATGAACACGGCGTGCCTGCGCGCTTCAACGGAGCGCTCGATGCGATTCGCGGAGCTTGAATCACGCGATGTGGCCGTCTGGGGTTTCGGACGCGAAGGCCGTGCCGCGCTGTCTGCGCTGCGCACACGATTTCCCGAAAAGCCGTTGGCGCTCTACTGCAAACACGACGAAGCCGAGGCCGCGCGCGCGCTGATCGCCGCGAACGTGCGCATTGTCGAAACCGCGCCGGACGCCGACGCGCTCGCATCGCACGACATCGTGATCAAGTCGCCTGGCATCAGCGCGTACAGACCGGAACTGCTCGCGGCGAAAGCGCGTGGCACCGTGTTCACGTCCGGCACCGCGTTGTGGTTCGGGGAGAGCCCGGATGCGCGCGTGATCGCGGTCACCGGCACCAAGGGCAAGAGCACAACCACGGCGATGATCGCGCATTGCGCGCGGGCACTGGACATGCGCACCGCGCTGGCGGGCAACATCGGCATGCCGCTGCTGGAGCTGGACGGACAACGCGCCGACCTGTGGGCGATCGAGCTGTCGAGTTTCCAGACGGGCGAGGCGGGCCCGCTGGAACTGGGCGTGATCGTCAGCCTGGAAGAGGAACACCTGGACTGGCACGGCACGCGCGAGCGCTACGTCGCCGACAAGCTGAAACTCGCCGATGTGTCGCGCACGCTGCTGGTGAATGCGCAGGTGCCATTGCTGGTGCGGCAAACCGCCGGGCATCCGCGGCGCATTTTTTTCAACAATGCGGAAGGCTGGCATGTCACCGGTGGCGCGATCAGGCATGGCAACGTGCCGATCCTGGATACAGGCACGCTGCCGGTGCCCGGCGCGCACAACGCGGTCAACGCCTGCGCGGCGCTGGCCGCGGTCGAGGCCATGGGCCTGGACGCAACCGCCGCCGCATCCGCGCTACGCGACTTCAAGCCGCTGCCGCATCGCTTGCAGAAACTTGGGCTTCGCGAAGGCATGGAGTGGATCGACGATTCGATCGCCACCACGCCGGCGGCAGCGCTGGCCGCATTGGAGAGCGTGCACGGTCGCGCGGTGACGCTGATCCTCGGGGGCTTCGACCGCGGGCTGGACTGGAGCGGCTTCGCCCGCGAAATCTCAGCGTTTCCGCCGCACGCGGTGATCGCGCAAGGCGACAGCGCCGCGCGGATCGTCGAGGCGCTGCGCGCGGCACAGGTCGGCTGCAGGATTGCACGCTGCGAAGACCTGCCCGAAGCGGTGACGCGTGCACGCGAATCGAACGTGCAGGGCG
>DASSFA010000020.1:0-17349 GCA_035694895.1 Rhodanobacteraceae bacterium
GCGTAGGCATCGGCGCGATCATCGGAGTACTAGTCGCGGGCACGCTGGCCGACAGGATGATCGACCGCGGCAAACTGACCGGCCGCATCCTGGTCGGCGCGAGCGCGTACCTGCTCGCCGCTGCCGCATTCGTACCCGGGCTGCTGACCACGTCATTGTGGGTCGCCTCACCGTTCTTCTTCCTTGCCGCGGCCGGGCTCGGCGGCGCCAATCCCGCGCTGGATGCCGCACGGCTGGACATCATGCACTCGCGGCTATGGGGCCGCGCCGAAGGCGTGCGCTCCACCCTGCTCTACATCTTCCAGGCGATCGCGCCGCCGCTGTTCGGCTGGGTGTCCGGCAAGTTCGGAGGGCACGCCGGCAACGGCCTCGCGAAAGCCGGCGCAGAACAAGGCAACGCCGCCGGCCTCGACATCACCTTCCTGATCATGCTGGTCACACTGTTCGCGGCAGGACTGGTGATGTTCCGCGCGCTGAAGACCTATTCGCGCGATGTCGCCACCGCGATTGCGTCGGAACAGGCCGCGCCAGAGGGAGCAGAGGATCGAGGGAATCTACACGCGTCGCGCAAAGCGTAGGGCGGAGCCCTCATAGCGACTTCGCCATAGGCGAGTCATTCGGCTTCACGCTGCTTCAGTTCATTGTGCACTTCTTCTGCAATTCTGTCATATAAGCGCTCTTGTTCGATCTCTGACAGACCGAGCAGTGGTTGCTTTGGATCATTTATGCATTGGAAGTTTTGCAACGATTCATCACGCACAAACCCACACGGTTTCAAGATCACAGGGATAATTCTGGTGCCGGTGGCCTCGGCTTTAATCAGCAAAGGTGGCAATTCTTGACTCGCAATGAATTCTGAAGCAAGAAAATCCGCACTCACGAGTAAAACAGCGACCGCTGCATCATTTATATTCTCAGCAATTTCGTTGCGCCATTTACCTCCTGGAAGAATCCGCCTATCCGACCATGCCTCAATTTTACTTCTGCGCTCGAGCGGCCTGAGATGTATCAGAAGGCGCTCGAGACAGTGAAGGTCGGTGTGAGCATATGAGATGAATAGCCGCAGTGGGCTCTTATTACTTTTGTGAAGACTAGAAGGCTTCTGAATGCGTTCAATCCGCTCGATCGATGACGGCGGAGATATCTTTTGAATCCCATGGGAAACATAGTTAATGACGTCGAGTCGGCGAATTTCTTGGTCGTGCAAGAGCTTTACAGCATGGGAATCCTTCTCGCCATACAGCGCAACCAAGGTACGCAAGGGAGTAACCTCGGACAACCCAGATGACTGCACATGATATACAGCCCTCTGAAGAACACGTTGAAAGCTTTCCGTCGGCGCTGTGTCCGCATCTTCATGCGGTGGTAGGGCATTGCTAGTATCAGCAATAAATTGAATAAGCTCCGACTGAAGCTTTGGCACGTCACCATTAAGAGATTCAATGGCAGACACTATCTCAGTATCGTCGAGTAGCGAAAGCAGCAAATCCTCCACGGTCATGGATTCCTGCCGAAACGTTCTCGCGCGCCGATAACAGGCGCCTATCACGTGTTCGAGGGCTTTGTTGAACATCAAGATCAACTACCTTTAGCCGGCGTTGGACCTTTCGCGTGAGTTCCCGGATGCGGCTCCATCCGAGCCACATTGAGTCACATCCCCGCCGCGATCTTCCCACCCTCACCTCTGCCCGGCAAGGACGCGGTCGCCTGCACGCAGGCTCCTAGGGTTTCAGGCGATCGCCTTGTCCACCACGTCCTGCGCTTCTTCGAGCAGCGCTTGCAGGTGTGATTCGTCGCGGAAGCTCTCGGCGTAGATCTTGTAGATGTCCTCGGTGCCGGAGGGACGCGCGGCGAACCAGCCGCTCTTCGCGATCACCTTGATGCCGCCGATCGGCGCGTCGTTGCCGGGGGCCCGGTCGAGCACGCGCTCGATCTTCTCGCCGGCAATTCGATCGAGTCTGATTTCGTCGCGCGAGAGTTTGGAGAGCTTCTTCTTCTGCGCGGGCGTGGCCTTCGCGTCCACGCGGTTGCTGAGCGGCGTGCCGAGTTCGCGCGTCAACGCCTGGTACAACTCACCCGGGTCGCGTTGCGCGCGCGCGGTCATTTCGGCGGCGAGCAAGGCCGCGACGATGCCGTCCTTGTCGGTGGTCCACACCGTGCCGTCGCGGCGCAGGAACGAGGCGCCCGCGCTCTCCTCGCAGCCGAAGCCGAGCGAACCGTCGAACAGGCCGTCGGCGAACCACTTGAAGCCCACCGGCGTTTCGTACAGCTCGCGTCCGGTGCGGCGCGCGACGCGATCCAGCAGCGAGGTGCTGACCACGGTCTTGCCGAGCTTCGCGTGGCGCGGCCACTGCGGGCGGTGGCCGAACAGGTAGGCGATCGCGACGCTGAGATAGCTGTTCGGCAGCATCAGCCCGGCGCTGCGCGCGACCACGCCATGGCGGTCGTGGTCGGTGTCGCAGGCGAAGGCGACGTCGTACCGGTCCTTCAATCCGATCAGCCGCTGCATCGCGTACTTCGATGACGGATCCATGCGGATCTGGCCGTCCCAGTCCACGGTCATGAACGCGAACTGCGGATCCACCGTCTCGCTGATGACGGAAAGATCGATGCTGTAGCGCTCAGCGATCGGCGCCCAGTAATGCACGCCGGCGCCGCCCAGCGGGTCCACCCCGAAATGCAGGCCCGATTCGCGGATTACGTCGAAATCAATCGCATTGCGCAGGTCGGACACGTACGCGTCGAGGTAATCGTGTTCACGCGTGGTATCGGCACGGCGCGCGTGTCCGGTGCCTGCGCGCTTCACGCCTTGGAGTTGCTTCTCAAGATAATCGTTCGCGCGCTGCTCGATCCAGCTCGTGATCGTGGTGTCGGCGGGACCGCCGTTGACCGGGTTGTACTTGAAGCCGCCGTTGTCGGGCGGATTGTGCGAAGGCGTGACCACGATGCCGTCGGCCAGACCCGAGGTGCGGCCGCGGTTGTGAACCAGGATGGCATGTGAAACCGCGGGCGTTGGCGTGAACTCGCCGCCCTTCGCGATCAGCGTGGTCACGCCGTTCGCGGCCAGCACTTCCAGCGCAGTATCGCTCGCGGGTTGCGACAGCGCGTGCGTGTCGATGCCGAGGAACAGCGGGCCGGTGATCTTCTCCTTCGCACGGAAATCGCAGATCGCCTGCGTGATCGCGAGGATGTGCCACTCGTTGAAACTGCATTCCAGCGACGAACCGCGATGACCTGAAGTGCCGAATGCAACGCGCTGGGAAGGCACCGATGGATCCGGACGCCTGTCCGCATAGGCGTCCAGCAACTTGCCGATGTCGACCAGCAGGGACTTGGGCGCGGGCTTGCCGGCCAAAGGCGAAGTCTTTTCGCTCATGCTCTTATCGCATCCTGCTTTTGCACGACTTCGCAAACGTCATCCCCGTGCTGGCCAATGAAGCTTCTCTTTTGCTGCTCTATCCGTTCTCATCCGAGTTCATCCGTGTCAAAGAGTCAGTGCTCCGCCTTCCGCCATTTCCGGTACCGCCGGATCAGCGCATTGGTCGAGCTGTCGTGGTCCAGCTTCGGTTCCGCGGCGCCGAGCTGCGGGATCACCTTCTTCGCAAGCTGCTTGCCCAGCTCGACGCCCCACTGGTCGAACGAGTCGATGTTCCAGATCGCGCCCTGCACGAACACGCTGTGTTCGTACAGCGCGACCAGCGTGCCGAGCGCATAAGGGGTGAGGCGCTGGGCAAGGATGGTATTGCTGGGCCGGTTGCCTTCGCACACGCGGTGCGGCGCCAGCCATTCGGGCGTGCCCTCCGCTCGCACCTGTTCCAGGGTCTTGCCGAATGCCAGCGCTTCCGACTGCGCGAACAGGTTGGCCATGAGCAGGTCGTGCTGGTCGCCCATCGTGTTCAGCGGCTGGCAGAAGCCGATGAAGTCGCACGGGATCAGCCGCGTGCCCTGGTGGATCAACTGGTAGAACGAATGTTGGCCGTTGGTACCGGGCTCGCCCCAGTAGATCGGGCCCGTCGCGTAATCCACAGGCCGACCGTCCAGCGTGACGTGCTTGCCGTTGCTCTCCATCGTCAGTTGCTGGAGATAGGCGGGGAAGCACTTGAGATATTGCGCGTACGGCAGCACCGCCACGGTCTGCGCGCCGAAGAAATCGTTGTACCAGAGCGACATCAGGCCCATCAGCATCGGCAGGTTGCGCTCGGCCGGCGTGTTTTTGAAATGCTCGTCCATGGCGTGGAACCCGGCGAGCATCTCCCCGAACGCATCCGGCCCGATCGCCAGCATCGTGGACAGGCCGATCGCCGAATCCATCGAGTAGCGGCCACCGACCCAGTCCCAGAAGCCGAACATGTTGTCGGTGTCGATGCCGAACTTCTCCACTTCCTTTTCGTTGGTCGAGACCGCGACGAAGTGCTTCGCGACCGCGGCCTCGTTGCCGTCGAACTGCTGCAGGCACCACTGGCGCGCGGCATGCGCGTTGGTCAGTGTCTCCAGCGTGGTGAAGGTCTTGGAGCAGATGATGAACAGCGTCTCCTCGGCGTTGAGATCGCGCGTGGCCTCGACGAAATCCGTCGGGTCCACGTTGGAGACGAAGCGGAACGTCATGTCGCGGCGGCTGTACTCGCGCAAGGCCTCGTAGGCCATCACCGGGCCGAGGTCCGAGCCGCCGATGCCGATGCTGATCACGTTGCGGATGCGCTTGCCGGAATGGCCCTTCCATTCACCATCGCGCACCTTGTTGCAGAACGCGGCCATGCGGTCCAGCACCGCGTGGACCTGCGGGATCACGTTCTCGTCGTCCACCTCGATGTACGCGTTGCGCGGCGCGCGCAGCGCAACATGCAGCACCGCGCGCTTCTCGGTCTCGTTGATCTTGTCGCCGCGGAACATGGCGTCGCGCCGCTGCTCCACGCCGCGCGCACGCGCCAGATCCTGCAACAGGCGCAGCGTTTCCGCGGTGACCAGGTTCTTGGAGTAATCCAGGTAAAGGCCCGCGCCTTCCACCACCAGCCGGTCGCCGCGGTCGGGATCGCCCGCAAACAATTGCCTGAGCGTGGTGCCGCGCAGCGATTGCCAGTGCGCGCGCAGCGCCTGCCATTCTTTGGAAGCAATCAGTGAAGTTGACACACGGCCCTCCAAGTCTTTATGCGAGTTCTCCGGACGAACGCCAAAGGCGGCGGCGTCATTCCGGACGCGGCGAAGGCGCGATCCGGAATCTGCTTTTTCGGGCTGCCTCTCGAAAGCAGATTACAAAGTCCATCCATGGACTTTGCCCTTCGGGCCAGCCTTCGGCTGTTCAAATTCGTTCCGGACGAATTTGTCCGGGTTCCGCCCGCGATGAACCTGCGGGCGATCCCGGAATGACGTCGGGATTTTGCATGTTCGCCACTAACCACTCCGCTTGCCCGAGACCTGCGCAGCCTTGTCGGCGATGCGCTTCAGCAGTTCGCTCCAGGACTTGTCGAACGATGCCTTGCCCTCGCGCTGCAGTTGCTCCGCGAGCTGCGCATCGTCGATGCCCGCCTGCCTGAAGCGTGCGATCACCTGCTCGGCGTCGCCGCCGTCCTCGCGCATCGGCTGGCCGACGCGACCGTGCTCGGCGAATGCGAGCAGCGTCTTCTCCGGCATGGTGTTGATGGTGTCCGGCGCGGTCAACGCCTCGATGTAGAGCGTGTCGGAAGCGGCCTTGTCCTTGGTGCCGGTGCTGGCCCAGAGCATCCGCTGCGGCAGCGCGCCCGCCTCTTCGAGCTTCTTCCAGCGCGGCGATTCCAGCAGCTCGCGATAAGCCTTGTAGGTGCGCTGCGCGATCGCGATGCCGAGCCGGTTCTTCAATTCCGCGGGCACCTTGTCCTTCACCGCCACGTCCCAGCGGCTGACGAACAACGACGCGACAGAAACCACTTTCGGATCGCGCCCCGCCTCGATGCGTCGCTCGATGCCGCGCATGTATGCATTCGCCACGGCGAGATACTGCTCGCGCGAGAACAGCAGGGTCACGTTGATCGGCACGCCGTTGAAGATGGATTCCTCGATCGCCGGCACGCCCGCCGGCGTGCCCGGGATCTTGATGAAGAGATTGTCGCGCTTGCCCTGTGCGTGCAGCCTCGCGGCGGCCTCGATCGAGCCCTGCGTGTCGTCGGCCAGCAACGGCGAGAGCTCCAGCGAAACCCAGCCGTCCACGCCCTGGGTCTTCTTGTGCACCTTCCCGAACAGGTCGGCGGCGCGGGTCAGGTCCTGCAGCGCCAGTTCGAAGAATGCATCCTCGCCGGACTTGCCCTCTCCCGCGAGCTGCGCGATCTGCTCGTCGTAATCGCTGCCTCCGGCGATCGCCTGGTCGAAGATGGTCGGATTGGAGGTCAGGCCGGTGATCTCATCATCGGCGATGTAACGCTTCAGCGTGCCGTCGTTGAGGATGCCGCGGGTGATGTTGTCGAGCCACAGGCTCTGGCCGAGTTCGTGGAGTTCCTGGGTGGGGTTCATGAATGACCTCCGGCCGCCATGGCCGACTGGGTATGGGAGAGGAAATCTTCGCGCCCGTATCCGCACAGGTCGCCGATCGCGTCCAGCGCGATCTGGCCCGGCGGATACTGCGCGATCAATTCCGGATCGTGCGCGTAATGTCCCTGGCGCACGAACACCGTGGTCAGGCGCTCGCGCCAGTGCTGCTTGAGCGCATCCAGCACGCGCAGCTTGTCCTCGACGATCACGTAGTGCCGCGCAGGGAAGCGGCGTTCGACATCGTCCAGCATGGTCTCCTTGTGCACGTAGATCAGCACGTTCCCGTCCACCGCGTCGGCGATGCCGGATGCACTGATCTTCCGCGGCTGCAGCACCACGTCGCCGTCTGACAGGACCACCGCGGGACCGAACTGTGCGACGTGCGCGATCGCGTCCAGCGCGTGCGGGTACAGGCGATCCGCGAACGGGTATTCCAGCAGCCAGGCACCGAGATCCTGCGCGCGTATCTCGTCGCCACATTGCACGCGGAAGCGCTGGATGGCGCCGAGATAGTCGGCGTAGTCCACTTCGTCGCGCACGGATTCGTAGATGTCGCGATACAGCTTGCGCCCGCCCGCGCCGAAGATGCGCTCGATGTGCGCGTCCAGGTCGGCGTTGACGGCGTCGTTGTCGAGCAGCGTGTCGTCCACGTCGAACAGGAACACGATGTCGTGTCGCTCGTTCATTTCACGGGCGTCTTGCTCACCACTGGATTGTGCCAGCCGCCGTCCGGCGCGATCAGCTTGTCGGAAGCCGGCGGCCCCCAGGTTCCGGGCTTGTAACGCGTCACCGGCTCGGCGTCGTTCAGGGCCGGATCGATGATGCGCCAGGCGGCCTCGATGCCGTCGTCGCGACCGAACAGCTCCGAGTCGCCACGCACCGCATCGCCCAGCAGGCGCGCATACGGCAGGCGCGGGCGCCTGGGCTGCTGGCGCGCGATCAGTTCCACGTTCTCGCCGCGCATCGCCTCGCCGGGTTTCTTCACCCGTGCTCCGGTCGAGATCACCACGTCCGGGCTCAGGCGGAAACGGAAGTAATTCGATTGTTCCGCTTCGATCTTGTCGAACACATTCAACGGCGGGCACTTCAGGTCCACGAACACTTCGGTGCAGGTGACCGGCATCTCCTTGCCGGCGCGGATGTAGAACGGCACGCCGGCCCAGCGCCAGGTGTCGATGTGCAGCTTCAATGCAGCGAAGGTTTCCACCTTCGAATTGCGCGCGACGCCGGCTTCATGACGGTAGCCGTCGAACTGGCCGCGTACGACTTCCCTGGGATTGAGTGGACGGATTGCGCGCAGCAGGCGCTGCCGCTCGCTGCGGATCGCCTCGGCACCGCTCCCGGTCGGCGCATCCATCGTCAGCAGCACCAGCACCTGCAGCATGTGGTTCTGGACCACGTCGCGCAGCGCGCCGACCTCCTCGTAGAAACTGCCGCGTCCCTGCACGCCGAAGGCTTCGGCCATGGTGATCTGCACGCTGTGGATGTAGGTGCGGTTCCACACCGGTTCGAGGAAGCTGTTGGCGAACCGGAAGTACAGCAGGTTCTGCACCGCCTCCTTGCCGAGGTAATGGTCGATGCGGAAGATCGCGTCTTCCGGAAAGATGCTGTGCAGCGTGGCATTGAGTTCGCGCGCGGAACGCAGGTCGCGCCCGAACGGCTTCTCCACCACCACCCGCGCGCCCTCGGCGCAGCCCGAGGCGTCGAGCTCCCTCACCACGGTCTCGAACATGCTCGGCGGAATGGCGAGGTAGTGCAGCGGATGCTTCGCCTCGCCCAGCGCCTTGCGCAATTGCTTGAAGGTGGCCGGATCGTTGTAGTCGCCGTTGACGAAACGCAGCAAGCGGCACAGCTTGCGCGCGGCCTTCTCGTCCATGCCGCCGTGTTCGCGCAGGCTCGCGCGGGCGCGATCGCGCAGACGTTCAAGGTTCCAGTCCGAACGCGCGACGCCGATGATCGGCAGGTTGAAATCTTCGTTCTGGATCAACGCCTGCAGCGCCGGAAAGATCTGCTTGTAGGCCAGATCGCCGGTGGCGCCGAAGAAAACGAATGCATCGGATTTTACGGCCACTCGCTGCTCCTTTTTTCGTCATTCCGCGACAGCGGAATCCTGTTTCCCCATTCAACTCAGCCGGTCCGCGCCTTGGCGCGGGTCGCTGCCCAGAACGACCCTGGCGCGATGCTGCTCGCCATCATCGGCCAGCGGGATCGCCGGGTCCGCGCTGTCGAGTTCATGGCCGTCCAGCTCGACCAGCACCACGCCGCGGCACACGTTCTCCGGATTCTCGACGCTGATGGTGTAGCGCGACGAGCCATGGCGATATTCGATCTCGAAGCCTTTCCACGACTTCGGGATGCACGGTTCGATACGCAAGGTGTCGCCTTGCAGCCGGAAGCCGAGCAGCCATTCCAGGCCCGCACGGTACAGCCAGCCCGCGGAACCGGAATACCAGGTCCAGCCGCCACGGCCGACGTGCGGTGCGACCGAATACACGTCCGCGCAGACCACGTAGGGTTCGACCTTGTAGCGATCGACACCTTCGGGTGTTTGCGTGTGGCGGAGCGGATCGAAAATCCGGAACAACTGGTGCGCCTTGTCGCCGTCGCCCAGCATGGCGAAGGCGATCGCCGACCAGATCGAACCGTGCGTGTACTGCCCGCCGTTCTCGCGCAGGCCCGGCGGATAACCCTTGATGTAACCGGGATCATGTCTGGTCTTGTCGAAGGGCGGCGTGAACAGCGCGACCAGCCCGTCCCGCTCGCGCACCAGGTGCTCGTCCACGGCGCGAATCGCGCGCCCGGCGCGTGCAGGTTCGCCCGCGCCGGAGATCACGCTCCAGGACTGCGCCAGCGAATCGATCATGCATTCGCGGTCGCCGCGCGCACCCAGCGGCGTGCCGTCGTCGTAGTAGGCGCGCCGGTACCAATCGCCGTCCCAGGCGCGATCCAGAGCATCGCGCAGGTCGTCCGCGTGCGCGCGCCAGGCCTGTGCCCGCTGCGTTTCGCCGCGCTGTTCGGCGACCGGCGCGAAGGTTTCGAGCACGATGTACAGGAACCAGCCGAGCCACACGCTCTCGCCCTTGCCGCCGATGCCGACGCGGTTCATGCCGTCGTTCCAGTCGCCGGTGCCCATCAGCGGCAATCCATGCGCGCCGTTGGCCAGACTGACGTCGATAGCGCGCGCGCAGTGCTCGTACAACGGGGCGCTCTCCTTCGACACCCGCGGCGCGAAGAACGATTCGGTTTCGCCCGGCTTCAATGCATCGCCCTCCACGAACGGCACGTCCTCGTCCAGCACGCGCGTGTCGCCTGTGGTCTGCATGTAATGCGCAAGGATGTACGGCAGCCACACGCGGTCGTCGGTCATGCGGGTACGGACGCCGCGCCCGTCCGGCGGCAACCACCAGTGCTGCACGTCGCCCTCGACGAACTGCCGCGCCGCCGCGCGCAGGATGTGTTCGCGCGCGAGATCGGGCCGCGCGACGCACAACGCGCCAACATCCTGCAACTGGTCGCGGAATCCGTAGGCGCCGCTGGCCTGGTAGAAGGCGGTGCGTGCCCACAGGCGGCAGGCCAGCGTCTGATAAAGCAGGCAGCGGTTCAAGAGACGATCCATCTGCGCATCGGACGTACGCACCTGCACCGTGCCGAGGATGTCATCCCACTGTTGCCGCACTTCCGCAAAAGCCTCATCCAGATCCGTCTCGCGATAACGCCGGACAAGATCCGAAGCCTGCACCCGATCCGCGCCTTCGCCCAGCATGAATACGATTTCAGCTTCGCCACCGGGTGCGAGTTCCACCTGTGTCTGCAATACGGCACAGGGATCGAGGCCCGCACCGGTCCGGTTCGAGAGCGGCTGCACGTGGACCAGCGTGGCGGGTGCGGCAAGCGCGCCGTGGCGCCCGAGGAACTCGCCGCGATCGCCGGTGTACGAGTCGGGGGCCCTGTCGAAAGCGGCGAAAGCAACGCGATCGGTGAAAGGGTCGCGCCAGCGGTTGCACGCGAACAGTGCACCTGCCTCCGCATCGAACGAAGTCACGCCGAACGGCGTGACATTGGTGCCGATCGCGCCCAGCGCCCAGCGCACGTAAGCGGTGACGTCCAGACACCGCTTGCGCCCGCTGCAGTTGCGCAGGCGCAGCCGCGAGATCTTCACGCAATCCGAAACGGGCACGAACTGCACCAGCTCCGATTCGATGCCGTGCGCCGCGGCTTCGAACTTCGCGTAACCGGGGCCGAAGCGCGCGACGTAGGTGCTGCCCGGCACGCGGACCGGTGAAGCCGTCGCCGACCACAACGCGCCGCTCCCCGCATCGCGCAGGTACAACACTTCGCCGGGCGGATCACAGACCGCATCGTTGGACCAGGGCGTGATCTGGTTCTGCTGGCTGTTGACGGCCCAGCAATAGCCGCCGCCGGTGGCGGTGGTGAGGAACCCGAAATCCGGATTGGCCACGAGTTGCGACCAGGGCATCGGCGTGCCCTGCCCGTCGCGCAACACCGTGACGTATTCGCGGCCGTCCGCGCTGAAGCCGCCGAGGCCATTGAAGTCTTCGAGTGGAGGAGTGAGCGATCCGCGGCAAGGACTTGGCGGTGCCTCTGTCGCGTGAAGAGAAGACGGCGCTTCGCGCCGGCGCGCTCCTGCATTACTCCGGCGGAGTGATTTCGCAGCTCGCGGCTTGGCTAATTCGCCCAGCCGCGCGACCTGCGACTCGAGACCCCCATGCTTCCCGTCCAGCACGATCCGCGCAACGGTCAGCAGGCCATTGCGCAGGCGCTCGTCCACCTGATCGCCGCGCAGGACGAACACGGAGCCCCGTGTCTTGTCGGGCTTGCCGTCAGGCGCCTGCGCAACGACGGTTTCGAGTTGTTGCTGCAACGAAGCCGCAGCATCGCCATCAGCTTCATTCAGCACGACGAGATCAGCCGGCAAACGTTTGGAGCGCCAATACGACTGCGCGCGCAACAGTTCCTGCAACAGCGGCGTTTGCGAGGTGTCGTCCGGCCTCAGCAGCACGATCGGCAGGTCGCCGGAAATGCCTTTCGCCCACAGCACCGGCGCGCCGCCCTGGCCTTGCGCAAGCGCTTCGGGTGCGGCGCGCAATGCGGGATCGCTGTAGAGCAATGCGTCAGCAAGGCGCCGGAACCTCTCCGCTTCCCCATCACTTGCGCCGAGCGCACGCAACCGGATGGTGCTCTCGTTGCGCGCATTTGCGAACACTCCGGCGCACGCGCCGACGTTCGCATTCCGCGAAACCAGTTCCAGCACTTCGCCCCGCGTCTCGGCAGCGGCGGTAAGGAACGCAATCCGCCGCGTCGAATGCGGCGGCACCCGTACGCGCACGCGCAAGGCAAACACCGGATCCAGCACGGTGCCCACTGTTCCGGACAACTTCGCTCCGGCATCCAGCGCCTGCGGCGAGCGCGCCGTGCGGTCGCGGCCGATGAAGCGGAGGCGATCCGTCTCGCATTCCAGCGCGCCGAGCGCGTCGCCGTCCACAACGACCGCGTGCGCCGCCCAGACGTCCGGCTCGGAAGGGTCGCGCTTGCGCCGTGTTGCAAGCAGCACGGCGCCCTCCCGGTGCGTCTGCACGAACATCTTGGAGAACGCCGGATGCGAGGCGTCGCCCTGCGGACTGCCGAGCACCAGCTCGGCGTACGAGGTGATCTCGATTTCGCGCGGCGCATCGCTGTCGTTGCGCAAGCCGATGCCGCGCACCTCCAGTGCATCGGATCCATGCAGCGCGACTTCCAGCGTGGTGGTCAGGTCGCCTTCGCGATGCGCGTACAGCGCGGCGTGCTCCAGCAGCTGGGTGTCGCGTTCCGCGTCATCCGGCCCGAGCGGCTGGATGGTCGGCGACCACGGAGCTCCTGGCCATGGATGGCGCTCTTCGCCGCCGCTCATGTCGCGCAGATAGAACCAGCTTCCCCACGGATCGCAGGTGGCGTCCTCGCGCCAGCGGGTGATTGCGAGATTGCGCCAGCGGCTGTAACCGGAACCCGCGTCGGTGAGCATCGCCGCGTATTCGCCGTTGGCGAGCAGCGTGGTGTGCGGGCAACCCTGGCTTGGCATCGGCCGAGAAGATCCTTGTCGCGGCAAAGTGCCCATTATGTACCCGGCGCCCCTGTATGTTGATGCAACCGGCCACTTTGACCTGAGACAACTTTTCGATCGGCGTATGATCGGGCGGTTGCGTCGTCCCCTGCGCGAACCCGCACGAAGGAGCTGAAGAATGGAATTGGGCATGATCGGGCTAGGCAAGATGGGCAACTTCATGGCCCAGCGGCTGATGAAGGGCGGGCATCGCGTGATCGGTTTCGATCCCAGCGCAGATGCGCGCAAGCGGCTGGCCGATCAGGGTGGCGAAGCGATCGACTCGCTTGAAGCACTGCCAAACATGCTGAAGGGCCCGCGCGTGCTCTGGCTGATGGTGCCGGCCGGCCAGATCGTGGATCAGACCCTCGACGCGCTCGGCCCCAAACTGCAGGCCGGCGACATCGTGATCGACGGCGGCAATTCCAATTACAAGGACACCATGCGGCGCGCGCAGCGCCTCGCCGCGCAGAAGCTGCACTATGTGGATTGCGGGACCAGCGGCGGCGTGTGGGGCCTGAAGGAAGGCTACAGCATGATGATCGGTGGCGATGCCGAGATCGTCGAACACCTGCGCCCGATCTTCGAGGCGCTGGCGCCTGGCAAGGATACGGGCTGGGGCCGCGTCGGCCCGACCGGCTCCGGGCACTTCACCAAGATGATCCACAACGGCATCGAATACGGAATGATGCAGGCCTACGCCGAAGGGCTGGCCATACGGAAGCACAAGCAGGAGTTCAAGCTGGACCTGGAGCAGATCACCCAGATCTGGCGCTACGGCAGCGTGGTGCGTTCGTGGCTGCTCGACCTCACCGCCGACGCGCTGAAGAAGAATCCCAACCTCGACGGCATCGCCCCGTACGTGGTGGATTCCGGCGAGGGCCGCTGGACGGTAGCGGAAGCGATCGACCTGGACGTGCCGGCGCCGATCATCACCGCCTCGCTGATTGCGCGATTGCGATCACGCGACGCGGATTCGTTTTCCGACAAGCTGCTCTCGGCGATGCGCAACGAATTCGGCGGTCACGCGATGAAGCACGAAGGGCTCACTCCGCCACCCACGGCGACATGACGGGGTCTCTGCAAAGCTGCTGCGCTCGGCATCTCGGCCGCCGGCGGTGCTCGGAATCCTCATGTATTGACATATACACTCGGGTTCCTGCGCTCCGGCGTCGGCCAATCTGCCTTCGCTCGCGACGCTTTGCAGAGACCCCTTGCGAGCGGTGGGGTGCAAAGGCGTGACTCCACAGACTATTCGCTGGCACGGCTTCGCCGACATGGCCGACCTGCAGGCCGATGCGCTGCTGCGCATCCGCACCGCGGCATCGAACGCGATCGGCGCGCGTGGCCTATTCCGCGTCGTTCTGGCCGGCGGCAGCACGCCGCGTGCGATCTACCAGATGCTGCGCAAGGCGATCACCGACTGGTCGAAATGGCAGGTGTATTTCGGCGACGAGCGCTGCCTGCCCATCGCCGATCCGCAGCGCAACAGCCGCATGGCGCGCGACACCCTGCTCGACCAGGTGCCGATTCCGCGCGCGAACATCCATACCATTCCGGCCGAGTCCGGTCCCGTCGAAGGCGCCGCGCAGTACGCGCAGACACTGCGCGCGGTGGGCGAGTTCGACCTTGTCCTGCTCGGGCTGGGCGAAGACGGCCACACCGCCAGCCTGTTTCCCGATCACGACTGGGGCGAAGCGCACGATGCGGCCGATGCGCTCGGCGTGTTCGACGCACCCAAGCCGCCGCCGGAGCGCGTGTCTCTCAGCGCCGCCCGTCTTGGTCGCGCGCGCTGCGTGCTGTTCCTGGTGGACGGCGAAGCCAAGCGCGAGGCGATCGCGCGCTGGCGCGCGGGCGATCGCATTCCGGCATCCGCCATCGCGCCGGCATCCGGCGTGGACGTGCTGACGGAGTCGAGTCTGCTCGCGTGATGCGGTCGCGAGCCGTGCCCGCCAGGGTACGCGGCGCCCACGCTACCTGCCGGCCAGCGTCCCCATGTGCCCGCGGTAATACCGCAGCTCAGCGATCGAGTCCTGCACGTCCGACAATGCGGTGTGCGCGGATTCCTTGGTGAAGCCCTTGATCAGGTCGGGCGCCCAGCGGCGCGCGAGTTCCTTGATCGTGGACACGTCCAGGTTGCGGTAATGGAAATACTTCTCCAGCGCCGGCATCTGCCGATACAGGAACCTGCGGTCCTGGCAGATCGAATTGCCGCACATCGGCGACCTGCCGGCCGGCACCCATTGCGCGAGGAACGCCAGCGTGTCGGCTTCGGCGCGTGCGTGGTCCACTTCCGATTCCAGCACGCGTTGCCACAACCCTGACTTGCCGTGCTGGTTGCGGTTCCAGTCGTCCATCGCGTTGAGCCGCACCTCGTCGTGGTGGATCGCGTACTCCGGCCCGGTCGCCAGAATATTGAGATCGCGGTCGGTCACCACGCAGGCGATTTCGAGGATCGAATCGGTATCCGGGCACAGGCCCGTCATTTCCAGATCGATCCAGATCAGATTGTCATCGGCGATCATGCTCCCTCCCGTGCGGGAGTGTAACCCGCGACTCCGCATCGCAACACCGGCGCAATTGATCGCCATGGTCCAGGCCGCTACCCTCGCCCGCGATGGCGCACACCTTCCTGTGGCACGACTATGAAACCTGGGGCGCGGACACGCGCCGCGATCGCCCGGTGCAATTCGCCGCGATCCGCACCAGCTCCGAACTGGAGCCGGTCGGCGAGCCGGTCGCCCTCACCTGCAGGCCGCCGCGCGACCGCCTGCCGCATCCGCAGGCCTGCCTCGTCACCGGCCTCGTGCCACAGGATGCCGAACGCGACGGCCTGATCGAGGCCGAATTCGCGGCGGGCGTGCACGAGCAGCTCGCCGCACCGGGCACCTGCGCCGTCGGCTACAACTCGATCCGATTCGACGACGAAGTCACGCGCCAGCTGCTCTACCGCAATTTCCACGATCCTTACGCGCGCGAGTGGGACAACCAGTGTTCGCGCTGGGACCTGATCGACCTGGTGCGGCTTTGCTACGCGCTGCGCCCGCAAGGCATCGAATGGCCGCTGCGCGAGGATGGCGCGCCGAGCTTTCGACTCGAACATCTGGCTTCGGCCAATCACCTGCAACAGGCACGCGCGCACGACGCGCTCTCGGACGTCGAGGCCACCATCGCGCTGGCCCGGTTACTGCGCGTGCGCCAGCCGAAATTGTTCGAGTGGCATTTCGGCATGCGCCGCAAGCAGCGCGTGTTCGAGCTGCTGGACCTGGCGCGCATGACGCCGATGCTGCATGTCTCGCAACGCTATCCCGCGGAACGCGGCTGTCTTGCGGTGATCGTCCCCCTGGCCGAACACCCGCAACGCAAGAACGAGATCATCGTGGCCGATCTCGATCCCGATCCGGCCTGGGCCGAGCTGGATCCGGAAGCCATCCGCGAGCGCCTGTACGTGTCACGGGAAGACCTGCCGGAAGGCGTGGAACGCGTGCCGCTGAAGACCATCCATGCCAACAAGTCGCCGGCATTGGCGCCGCTGTCGGTATTGCAAGGCGTGGACACGGCGCGCATTCGCCTGGATCTGGAGCGCTGCCTGGAGCATCTCGCCGCATTGCGCGCAACCGAAGGCCTGCGCGAGCGCGTGCGCGAAGTCTTCTCCCGGGAAGGCGCTCGCGAGATCCCGGATCCCGAGCTGGCGCTGTATGCCGGTTTCGCGAGCGATGCGGATCGCCGTCGCTGTGCGCAGGTGCGCGGCACGCCGCCGGAGCAGCTTGGATTGCGCGATTTCGGCTTCACCGACGCGAAATACAACGAGCTGCTGTTCCGCTACCGCGCACGCAACTGGCCAGCCACGCTCTCACAGAAGGAACGCGCGCGTTGGCTGGCGCATTGCCGGGACACGCTCACGAAGGAAATGCCGCTCACCACGCTGACGCTGGATCAGTACGAAGCCGAGATCACGATGCTCCGCGCGCAGGTGCCGCCCGGCGAGAAGCAGATCCTGCTGGATCGGCTCGAAGCATGGGGCAGCGAACTGGGCCGGGAATTCGAAATAGAGAACGCCGAGCATGCCTGACACGTACTTTTCTTCCGCAACCTTCCGCTTCCTGCGCACGCTTTCGCGGAACAACAACCGCACATGGTTCAAGGCGCACCAGGCCGAGTACGAGCACTATGTGCGCGAGCCGTATCTGCGGCTGATCGGCGACCTGCAGGCACCACTGGCGAAGATCAGCACGCACTACCGCGCCGATCCGCGCAAGGTGGGCGGCTCGTTGTTCCGCGTCCAGCGCGACGTGCGCTTCGCCGGCGACAAGGCGCCGTACAAGTCCTGGGCCGGCGCGCGCTTCTTCCACGAACGCCGACGCGAGCGGCCCGCGCCTTCCTTCTACCTGCACATCGCGCCGGGCGACTGCTTCGTCGGGGCGGGCATCTGGCATCCGGAGTCCGACACGCTGAAGAAGCTGCGCGTCTTCATCACCGACAACCCGGCAGCATGGAAGCACGCCGCGCATTCGAAGGCCTTCCGCGATCGCTACGAGTTCTGGGGCGAGTCGCTGAGCCGCGCTCCACAGGGCTATCCGCCGGACCACCCGCTGATCGAGGACCTGAAGCGCAAGAACTACGCTGCAGGCTGCGCCTTCGACGACGCGTTCGCATGCTCGCCGGAGTTGCGCCCGTACGTGGTCGAGAACTTCAAGCGGCTCGCACCGCTGGTGGATTACCTGTGTGCCGCGCTGGAACTGGAGTTTTGATGC